>JAISYD010000272.1 GCA_031270145.1 Planctomycetota bacterium | reverse complement strand
GTGGAAAGCATCATGAGCCATCCGGCGACCATGTCGCACGCCGCCATGCCCAAGCCGGAGCGCGAGAGACGCGGCATCACCGACCGCCTGGTCCGCCTGTCGGTGGGTTTGGAGTCGGGGCCGGATCTGCTTGCCGACATCGTCCAGGCTCTGGGCGGCTAGGCCTGGGCGCCCGGTTGGGCGGCCAGGGCCTGCTCCATCCGGGCGAGGGTCTTTTCGCGGCCCAGGAGCTCCAAAGTCTCCCAGATGCCCCGGCTGACCAAGCCGCCGGTGACCGCCACCCGCGCCGGCTGGGCCAAGTCGCCGGCCTTGAGCCCTTGCGCCTCGCCATAGGCCAGGGCCGCCTTTTCCAGGTCGCCGGCCAGCCAGGCCGGCGTTTCCCGGAAAACCCGCAACAGGCCGGCCAAAATCCGGAAGCCAAGGCCGTCGTTTTTCCGCAGCGCCTTGTCGACCGCCTTGGGGTCCAATTGCACCCGGTCGACGAAAAAGAAACGGGTGTTGGCCACGAAGTCGCGGACGGTCTTGAGCCGCTCCTGCTCCAGCCGGATCAGCCGGCCCAGCCAGGCCGGATCGATGTCCCCGGCCGCCGTCCCGGAGGCGGCCAGCTCGGCCCGCACCTGGGGCAGCAGTTCCTCCGGCGCCGCCCGCATCAGGTATTGCCCATTCATCCAGGCCAGCTTTTCCGGATTGAGCCGGGAGGGGGAGGCGGACACGCGGGCCAAATCGAAGTGGGCGGCCATTTCCCGGCGATCCATTATTTCCACGCCGTCCCCGCGGCCCCAGCCGCACAGGGCGAGGAAATTGAACAGGCATTCGGGCAGGTAGCCCTTGGCCCGGAAATCGCCCACATAGGCGTCGCCGTCCCGCTTGGAGTAGGGTTTGCCCCGGGCATTCACGATCATCGGAAAATGCCCGTAGCGCGGCGGTTTTTCGCCCAGCGCCCTGAAGATGAACAGGTGCCGGTAGGTGTTTTCGACATGGTCGTTGCCGCGCAGGACATGGGTCACCCCCTGGGTGGCGTCGTCAACCACATTGGCGAGATGGAAGACCGGGGTCTGGTCGGATCTAAGGATCACCAGATCGCGGATGGAATCAAGCGGCTTTTCCAGCCGCCCCAGCACGAGGTCATGGTAAAAGACGTAACGGCGGCGGAACCTCAGCCCCGCCGGTTTGGCGGCCAGGGCCTTTTCGGCGCTTCCCGGCGGCTGGCCCAGCAGCTTTTCGCCCGGAATCTCGCCGCCGCCGGCCAGGCGGACGACCAGCCCGGGCATGGCGTCCCGGCTGACGGGGTTGTGATGTTCCTTGCCGTCCGATCCGCGGGTGACGTAATCAACCCCGCGCCGGGTGACGAAAAGCTCCCCCTTGGAGACGTCGATCTCCGTTTCCTCCCGGGGCTCGCCGACAAAGGCGGGGTCCAGCAGTCCGCCGTCCAGGTGGAGGAGCGTCGGGCCGGCCGGAAGGCGGCTGGCGAAGCCGTCCCGGATCATTTTCTCCGCCGCCGCCCGGTGGCGGGCGATTTGGCCGGACTGGTACAATGGCTCCTCGTCGTAGTCTAGGCCCAGCCAGCGCATGGCCTCCAACAGGGTCTGGATGGCCTCGGGGGTGGAACGCTCCAAATCGGTGTCCTCGATCCGGAGGAGGAAGGAGCCGCCGTTGCGCCGGGCGAACAGCCAATTGTAGATGGCGGCGCGGATGTTGCCGATATGCACGTTGCCGGTGGGGCTGGGCGCGAAGCGCACCCGGGGCTTGCTGTCCATGCGGCTCCTATTTCACGCAGCGGTAAACCAGGGCCGGCGGCAGGTTAAGCCAAACCGGCTTGCTCGACTCCACCCGGGAGAAGCGGCTCCCGAGGGCGCGCCTGAAGCGCCTGGCGGCCGGCAGGAGCAGGGCGTGGAGATAGGCGAAGGTGACGAACACCCCCCCGTCCGGCATCACTTCCAGCATGGCGTCCAGGATCCTGTCCCGCAGATCATCGGGGAAAATCGCCCAGGGCAGGCCGGAAACCACCCGATCCACCCGATCCACCCCTTCCCGGCGGCAACAGTCCGCCACTCCCGAGGCGCAACAACGGTGGACGTGCAAATCGGGAAAACGTTTCTCCAACTCTCCGGCGAAATTTTCGTTCACCTCGATGGCGAAAAAGCGCTGGCCGGGTTTAAGCTCCCTCAGAATGGGGCCGGTGAAGGCGCCGGTGCCCGGACCGTATTCGGCCACCACCGAATCCGGCTGGATGCGGGCGTTTTCGATCATCCTGGCCGCCAGCCGGCCGGAACTGGGCAACAGGGCGCCGGTGCTGCCGGGCTTGTTCAGGAGCTGCCCGATGAAAAAACGGGTTTCGCCGTTCGCCATAATTCAGACGCGTCCCTTCAGGCCATACCGGGTCGGGTCGGGAACGCCGGCCTGGCTGAATCCCTCCCGGCGCAGACGGCAGGATTCGCATTCGCCGCAGGCCAGCCCCTCCGGCGGCAAGGGGTCGTAGCAGGTCAGGGTGAGGGAATAATCCACCCCCAGGCGGGTCCCCAGCCTTATGATGCCGCCCTTGTCCAGATGTTGCAGCGGCGCCAGGATATGGATGCGGCGGCCCTCGACGCTCCGGCGGGTGGCCAAGTCGGCCATGGCCTGGTAGGCGGCCACGTACTCGGGCCGGCAGTCGGGATAACCGGAATAATCGACCGAATTGACCCCAATGAACAACGCCCCGGCATCCAGCGTTTCGGCCAAACCCAGGCCGTAGGAGAGGAAGATGGTGTTGCGGGCCGGGACATAGGTGAGCGGAATGCCCTGGCTGGCCGTCCCTTTCGGAACCGGGATGTCGGCCGAGGTCAGGGCCGAACCGCCGAAGGCCCCCAGGCCAATCGCCGCGATCCGGTGCGTCGCCCCGGCGGCGGCGGCGACGCGGCCGGCCGCGGCCAATTCAAGGCGGTTCTTTTGCCCGTAGTCGAAGGACAGGCAATGGCAGACATAGCCCTCGCTCACGGCCAGCGCGAGTACGGTGGCGGAGTCAAGGCCGCCGGAAAGCAGGACCACGGCATTTCTTTCGCCCATAAACATCTCCGTTGGCCGGCCGGTCCCGGACGGAACCGGGTTTCCTCGCGGCAAAGCCGCAAAAATCATAGCCCATCCCCAATGTTTGCGCAATCCCCGGCCGCAAGCGAAGCGCGTCGACCGTTCATGGGCTTCCCGCGGCGGACGCCGGGATGGCCGGGGCTTTGCGGAGAGGGGATCCCACCCGGTCGGGCAGGCGGTCGGCCTCCTCCTTGTCGCGGGCCAACCGCTCATGGAGGATTTTCGCCATGCTGTATTCCATAAACAGGCGTACGTCCGAGTCGATGGCCCGCTTGAGGAAGGCCAGGGCATTCACCGTCTCGCCGCGCGCCCAGGCCCGGGCGCCCAGGTAAAAGCCGGTTTCGCAGGCGGCAACGGGGCTGTCGGCCAGCAACATGGCCCGATCCTCGCCCAAGGGATCGTCGCCCAGATAAATGCCGGCCACCATGTCGAGCCAGGGCTTGTCGGGGCCGGCGTCGATGTTTTGGGCCAATCCGGCCGCGTCCGGCGTCCGGCCGAGCCGGAATTCGGCCAGCCAACGCATCAGGGCGGGATAAATCCGGCCGTCCCGCCGCAGGGCGAGCGATTGGCTGAAAGCGTCGATCGCCCCCTGGAAATCCCCGCGCAGGAAGCGGATGATGCCGTGGCGGTGCAGACGGACGGCGCGGGAGGCCGCGTCCGGCGCCTTTTGGACCGCGACGGCGAGACAGGCGTCGGCCTCGGGCAGGCGGTTGGCGTAAAAACGGAGAATCCCCAGCCGGTAGTCGAGGTTGGGGTGATCCGGATTGATGTCCCTGATCCTGGCGTAATCCTGTTCCGCCAAATCGTATTGCTCCAGGGTCTCATGGATCGCCGCCAGATCGAAAATGGCGGAAACATAGGTCGGGTCGATGGCGATGGCGGCTTCGATGTCGCGCTGGCCCTCCGCCAGCCGGTTCTTGAATTTGAAGAGGGCGAAGCCGCGATGCTCCAGCGCCAGCTTCGAGCCCGGATCGGCGGCCAGGGCCAGATCGAAGTCGCCGATGGCCAGATCCAGCCGCCGCTCGGCTTCGGCGGCGTCGTTCCGCCGCAGGGCCTGATCCCGCAGGGCCAGATGCAGGATGCCCCGGTTGATGTAGGGGGCCGGCTTGTCGGGATCATAGCGGGAAAAATTGGAGTACGCTTCGATCGCCTTCTCGGGATCGTAAAATTTCCCCTCGCGGTTCCCGTGAATCCGGCCCCGGATCAGCCAAATGTTGTAAAGGCCGGGGTTTTGCCACGACTCCTCCGGCCGGCCGGCTTCGCCCCGGGCCGCCCGCTCCCCGATCTCGAGGCGATCCACCCGCGCCAGCGCCTCGGCCTCCCGCCCGGTGTGGGCCTCGATGTAGGCGAGGCCGATTTCCGAAAATTCGTTGCCCGGATCGATGGCGTTCATGGCGGTGAATTCGGCCAGCGCGTTTTTCACATCCCGATCCATGTTGTTGAAGTAGATCAGGCCGAGATAGTACCTGGCCATGATGTATGACTCGTCCAGCCCGTAGGCGGCGCGGTAGTCGGAGGCGGCCCGGGAGATTTCCTGCGCCCGCTCGAAGGCCCGGGCCCGGGCGTAATAGGCCTCGGCCGCGTCCCGGCTGGAGGATCCGCCGGCCTCGAGGATGGCCAGGGCCTGCGAGAAGAAATCGATGGCGGGCTGGAGGAGTTGCAGTTTTTTGGCCTTGTTCCGCTCCTTGTCGACGGCGGACCTGGACTTGTCCATGATGTCCATGCCCTTTTCCAGCGGCACCCGGGCGGCGGCCCGGCGCCGCAGCAATTCTCGCCGCACCGCCTCCTCCTCCCGCTGCCGGGCCTCCATTTGCAGCCGCCTCGCCTCCTCCGCCTTGATTAGCTCCAGGTTGGTCAGTTCCCGCCGGCGCTGCTCGTCCTCAACCCGCGCCTGGACCTCGGCCGCCTCGGCCGCCAGGCGCCTGGCCCGGATGGAGGCCATGACGGTGAACGCCGCCGCCGCCAGCATCACCGCCCCGGCGAAAACCGCCGCCCGATGCCGGCGGGCGAATTTGAGGGAGCGGCCGAACCAGCCCTCGCGGTAGGCCGCCACCGGCAGGATATCGAGGAAGCGCTCCAGATCCCCGGCCAGTCCGGCCACATTCCGGTAGCGGTCTTCCGGATTTTCGCACAGGGCCTTCATGACGATGGCCTCGAGATCGCGGGGCAGGGAAGGGTTCCGCCGGCGGGGGGGGATGATCGGGAATTCGTGGAAGCGGCGGCGGAAATCCTTGAACGAGGTTCTGCCCACGTCGCGGGGCAACTGGTTCACCAGGATGCGGTAAAGCATGACCCCGAGGGAATAGACGTCGCAGCGCTCGTCCGGCTGGCCGGGCCGGAAACGCTCGGGGGCGATGAAAAGAGGCGTTCCGGCCACCAGCTTAGGCATGTCCTTGATGCGGGAGGCGAAGCCCCAGTCCAGGACATAGACCTCGCCGAACGGGCCTATCTTGACGTTTTGCGGCTTCAAATCAAGATGCAGGACGCCACGCGAATGGGCATAGCCGATGGCGTGGCAGACCTGGAGGAAAATGTTCAGCAGGCGGCGGAGGGACAGTTCGCCCCAATCCCCGCCGGAACCGACGCCGCTCCCCTCGGCATGGGCCTTTTTAAGCAACTCGTCCAGGCTCACCCCCTCCACCTTTTTCATCACCAGGAAGGGGCTGCCGGTTTCGTCCCGGCACAAGTCGTAGGTGGGCAGGATATTGGGGTGTTCCAACATGCCGCCCAGGCGGCCCTCGTTTTCCAGCAGCCGTTCCCGGTCGTCGGTGTGGGGGGGCTTCAACACCTTGATGGCGACGTCCCGGTCGAGGGTGGCGTCGTGGAAGCGGAGCACCCTGCCCTGGCCGCCCTCCCCCAGCACGTCGAGGTAGCGGTAGCGGTCGCCGTAGTCGCGCAGCGACGGATCGTCCGAGCCGGCGTCGAGCAGGCCGGCCAGGAAGTCGCCGTCGGCCTTGTCGAGCGTTTGGTTGAGGGGGGAGGCCAGGGCGCCCAGCATACAGTCCGAGGTGAGGGAGATCGGCGGCGGGGCCGATCGCGGTTCCGGAAAACCCTGGTTGGGGACGGCGGGAAGCGCCAGCGCCGTTGCCGCCTCGTTCATTGATCCGGATCCCCCCGTCCATTTCCTCAAAACTCGAAGGCCGCCAGTATACTGTCGAAATAGGGCGCGAATCCGTCGAAGCCGTCCACCGGCGCCCAGAAGGACAGGCGGAAGGCGCGCCGCCGCCGCGGCAGCAGGTATTGGCGGCAACGGAGGCTCTCCCCGTTCTCCAGGCAGGTGAAATCGACGAACAGCACCGGCAGGGCGCCGTCGGCGTCGAAGGAGGCTATCCGGCTGTCGATGACCCGAAAGCGATTGAAGTCGGATTTGAGGCCGGCCGTCATCCGCTCCAAATCGCCGCGGCCGGCCGCGTAATCCCCGGCCAGCGCCTCGCACTTGAAGCGGGCCGACCGCTCCGGACTCGCCGCCTCCACCGAGTCCAGCTTGGCGGAGCCAATCCAGCCCGGCGGCAGCCGCAGGGCGAAGCCCCAGAAAAGGTTGGCCAGCCAGTCGCCCTCGGCGTAGGCATAGCTGCGGCGATCCCCAGCCACCAGTTCGGCCGCGGCGCCGCCTGGCGTCTCCCGGCCGGCCGAGGCCAGGCTCAGCCACAGGCCGGGCGAGCGGAGGAAGGAGGCGAAGCCGCCGGCGAATTCCCCGCCCGGTCCGGAACGCTCGGCCAAGACGTAGCCCGCCGGCAGGCCCACCCGGTTCACCGTGGCGTCGACGGGGGTCCAGACTCCGTTGATCCAGACCTCGTTCCAGGCGTGCGGGATCGCCAGTCCCGAGCGCGCCAGCAGGCCCTGGCAAAGGCGGCTGGGCGCTCCCAGCGCCGCCGCCAGGGCGGCGAACAGCCTGGCCTGGTCCAGCGCGTCGCCGGAGCGGTCGGCCAGGATCCTGGCCGGCTGGGCGTTTCCGCCGCTCCAGGGCAGGAGCGAGATGTTCTGGTTGATCCAGCCGGCTAGATAGCTGACGGCCCGGAGGACGTTTTTTTCCTCCCGGCGCGTCTCGCCGTCCAAAACCGCTAGGCGGGCGGCCTCGATAAGGGCCGCCTCCGCCGATCGTCCGGACGCGAGGGAAAGGTAGGCCTGGACATCGGCCGGCAGCCGCATGGGGAAGGCCGCCTCGGTGTCGACGCGGGGGGCGTTCCTCAGGGTGACGACCCCGGCGTCGACGCCGTTGAATTCGATCCGGGAATATTCGGACGCCGGTATGGCGGCGCTCCATTGCTCGAAGGGCCCGCTCCGGAAGCGCATCCAGGCGAAGCTGTCCCAGGAGGGTATGGCGAGGCCGGCGGGTATGCCGCCGTCGCCCGAGGCCGGCGGGGCGTACCGCATGGATTCCGGCGCGGCGGCCAGGATCGACGAGGGAGGCGCCGCGGCCGGTATGCGGCCCAGTTCAAAATCGTCCCGCCCCACCACCTGGTAGGCCAGGTCGCCGGTTTCCAGCCGGATCAACCGGCCGTCGGAGGTGAAGCGCGCCAACATGGGAAGGCGGCCGGGCGAGTTGAATTCCGCCAGCCACACCGCCGGATTGCCGCCGCCGGCCGGCGCCGCCTGTTCCAGCAGGGTTACGGTTTCGCCGCGCACCCGGCGGGCGCGGCGTTCCAGCACCTCGATGGGGAAGGAAGCGCCGGCTTGGAGCGCATGGGCGGCCAGCCACTCGCCGCTAACGTCGAAAACCACCCCCGGCGGCGCGGGGAGAAGCGAGTCCTCCCCGAAGGAGCCGGTGTTTTTGAAGCGGATTTCCCCGGCGTCCACGGTAATGCTCTCGCGGCCGGGATCGCCGATGACCACCTCCTCGTAGCGTTGGATGGCTTCGCCATTCGAAGCGGCGACGACGCGCACCTTGACCGATCTGGCCGGAGTGAGGGTATCGCCCTCCAGAAAATAAAACCGGTCCTCCTCGGTGACCACGCAGGGGGTTTTCCGCCAGGAACCGGCGCGGCGGATGAAATAGCCCTTTTCCCGCAGCCGCCCTCCCCGCTCGACGACATAGTAGACGCGTTTGTTGTTCCAGGGGTGCGGAATTTCCCCGCCTCTTGCCGGAGGAAACAGGGGCAACAGGAAACCGATGAAAGGGACGAGCAGCGGAAATGCCGACAGCCGGCGCATATCTCTTCCTTGTCCGCGAAAGGGCCGCGCCGCGGGTACGGCGCCGCCTCCATCATTGATAACGGAAAATTCCCGGCCCGGTCACAGTCTTTTTGGCGCCATCCCCAGCCATGACTTGACGACTCCCGCCTCCAGACTTTTTGATCGGCGGACATTTCGCTTTTTTCGGGAGGGCCGGTCTCCGCGAATTTATCTTGGTTCTCCTATATTTACAAGCAGTTGCGGCAATTTAGCTTTCCCGGCGGGGTTGTCCCGCCGGGCCGCCTCGGGACCGGCCGGCTCTTTTGGCTTTTCAACCGCTCCCGGGGTTCTTCGGCCTTCCCGTTCCCTCCTTCCGGCTAGCGCCGGCGGCGCTTGAGGTTGAACTGCGAGTCGTGGAACAGCAGGCGCCGGCTCTGGTTGGCGCTATGCCGGAGCGCCTCCCCCTCCTTGGCCTTGGCCAACTGTTTCAGGGTGTCGCGCATGCCGTTGTAGGCCGAGACCATGTCCCGCACCAGATGCGGCTTGAACGACTGGGTGAAATGCACATGGACCACGTCGGAGCGGCCGAAGGAGGCCATATCGCCATTTTTATCCAATTCGAAGAAATCCAAAAGGTTGCGGGTGTTGCCGGGATCGCGGACATCGTAATAGAACTCCATGCCGCCCTCCCCGGCGATGCCGCCGTCGGAATTGACGATAAGCCGCAGATCGCCGTCGGTGGCGGCATAGCTCTTGACCAGGCCCAGCGCCGGCCCGGCGTTCTCCTGTTCCAGGGCGAACAGGTTCTGGGTGAAGGCGATGTTCCGGCCCGAGGTCAGCAGGTTGACGCCGGAAAAGCGGCCCGGGGCGGGGCCAAAGTCCCGGCCGGGAAACAATATCCCCAGAATCGTCGCCTTGAGATCGATTGAACTCGCCAACCCCTCGATGGTCTGGATGTCCCGCCCGTCGCAATAGAACAGCAGGGGCGTCCAGCAAACGTCGGCATAGGGCTCGATGGCATGGGTCCGGCCGGCGAAAACCCCGTGTTTCCAGGGATCCATGCCGTAGGGGCCGTACAGGACGATCAGCGTGGCGCCGAGCAGGCCCAGCTCCGCCAGGCCCGCCAGCATCCTCTCAACCGATCGATCCAGCAGGGAAAACCCCTTCTCGAAGCGCTGGTGGAACAACCGGCTGTCCCGCTTTTCCAAACAATTGTCCGCCACCGTGCCGGCCCGGTCGCAATAATACAGGGCGAACGGCTGGCCGGCGGCGGCGGCTCGCTTGACGAAGGCCAGGCTTTCCGCGTAAAAGGCGTCGTATTCCCCGTGCCAGCGGAACCGGCCGCCCGCCTCCGGCCAGGCGCCGAAGCAGTTGCCCCTGACGTATTCCGGGCAGGTCTCGCCGTGCTGACTGCCCATAACGGCATAGCCCTGTTCCTCCAGAATGCCGAAAAGGTTGCCCGCCCGGCCCAACAGGCAGCCCGGGCCGGAGGGGTAGGACAGGTTGTGATCCAGTTCGGAAGAGTCGCCGTGGACGAAATCGCAAAACGACTGGAAGGCCGAGGTGGAGGCGCTGTAAAAGCGCCTGAAGGAGGTGGACTGGTTGGCCAGCCGCCAGATCGCCGGCATGGCTTCCCGATATTGCCATAACAGCATCTGCGAAACCCCTTCCAAGGGAATCACCACCAGGTTCATGGCCAGTTTAACACTCCTTCCCTCCCCAATCGCGGCGGACCGCCGCCGGGAATTTTCGGCTTCGCCATTATGTACATGCTAAGGGCCGTCGGGACATTTGTCAACATGGGAGGAGATGGCGCGAACAGGTTTTGCCTGCGCCGAAAGCCTGGCGGCTGGCTTGGCGGCGGGTTCGGCTTCCTCCGTCTTCCCGATCGGCGGACATTTCGCCGTTTCCGGCTTGGGGGCGGCCTCCTCCGTCTTCGGCATTTCCATCTGTTTTTCAGGCGCTTCGGCGGCGGCTTCGGCTTCCTCCGTCTTCTCGATCGGCGGACATTTCGCCATTTTCGCCTTGCGCTCAGCGATGGCGATCTTCTCCAGTTCCGCCGCTTTTCTAAGCACTTCATCCAATCCGCCCTCTCCGGACGGCTGCTCCCAAAGGTCGAATATGGCCTCCTCGGCGGGTGTGCGTTCACCGTACGCCCCGAGCCGGAACCTTTCGCCCTCCTCCGTTCCGGCCGCCTC
>JAISYD010000178.1 GCA_031270145.1 Planctomycetota bacterium | reverse complement strand
CTCGGGTTCCTCCTGGACGCCACCTCCTTCATCGGTTTCCGCTATTCCAACGCCGACACCGGGACGGTGCTGTTGAAAACCGACATACTCATGGCCAACCTCATCACCATCCTGGTGTACAAGCAACGCTTTCGCCCGCGCGACTGGTTCTTCACCGCCACGGTGCTGCTCGGGGTTTTCATGGTGATGGAGGTGGATCCCGCCACCCTCCGCTTTCAGTTCTTTGACGTCTTTTTCATCCTGAGCGCCTTCTTCATAACCCTGAACGCCTTTCTTATCCAGCACATCCAGCGGACATACGGAACTCCCAACCATGTGATCGCCTATTACAACAACTTTTTCACCCTGGTCCTCTTCACCTTGGCCATGCTGGCGGCGGGATACGGGGGAGATCTCGCCCGGGTCGCCGGCGATCGAACACTATTCGCCGTTTCCGCCGCCGCGGCCTGTACCCAGACGCTCGTTTACATCGTCTACTACCGCTGCCTGGCGACGCTGCCCGTCTACATCGTCAAGATACTGTTGCTGCTCATTCCCGTTTTCACCATCATCTTCAACGCCGTCCATCACTGGCGGCTGCCCGGCCCGATTCATTTCGCGGGATCAATCCTGGTGCTCGGCGGCGCCTTCGGGATTCTCTATTCGGGGAAATCGGGGGGAGCAAGGAGGCCGTGAGCGCGACGGCGGCACGGCCGGCATGGCGATCCTTTAGGTGGCGCGCGCCTTATTCAAAGGCAACGCTCGACCCGGACAATCAGCAAGTTTGGATCGCGTAAAGAAATAACGTTGGGTCGTGTAAGGAAATAACGTTTACGCCGGGGCGCGGCGGTTCAATGTTTGCCCGGCGCTTTCATACCGAAGCCGTAAATTTTATTTATGGACAGACCTTTATTTCCGCGCCCTTGCGCCTTATTTGGGGCAGAGAAATCCTTGTCATGAAACCGTCGCGATTGCGGAGAAAGCGGGAAGAATTCTGTGGAAAAGCGCTATCGGCGCCCTACAATAGCAAGGGCGGACGCTCAAAAAATATTATTACGCAATCGCGCACGCAAAAGGGGGCGACCATGGAATTTCCCAGTATGATCGGAAGCGATCCGTCCCAACGGGTCAAGGACCTAAAGGAACGTTTTCTCAACCACACACCTTGCATGTGCTGCTCTAGGGCGGCGATCTACACCGAGATCTATCAGAAGAATCCAGCCATGCCGTTGGTGCTCAAGCGCGCCATCGCCCTCCGCGAAACCCTTTCGCGCATGCCCATTTTCATCGAGCCCGGCGAAGTCGTCATGGGGCATGTCGCCTCCCAGCCGAGGGGGGCCGAGGTGTTTCCCGAAATCAACATGACCTTCATGTCCGATATCGAGACCTTCGAGACGCGGGAATACAATCGCCTGCGCGTCACCCCCGGGGTCAAGCGGGAGTTGTACGACATGTGGCCCTATTGGAAGGACAAGACTCTCACCAACCACTTCCAGGAACTTCGGCCGCAAGAGGTGAAGGATGCCATCGCCTCCGGCCTGCTCAGCGCCAGTCACGAATGGAACGGCCTCGCCCATGTCGCCATGGACTACCGCAAGCTGCTCCGAAGCGGCGTGGAGGGGATGCGGAAGGAGATAGAACGGCACAGGGCGGAGCTGCCGATTACCGAACCGCGCTACGCCGTGAAATCGGTGTTTTACCGCGCCTGCCTGGAACTGTGCGAGGGCATGCTGGCCCTGGCCCGGCGTTATCGCGACTTGGCCCTGAAGCTCGCCGCCGCCGAACGCGATCCGGCGCGCCGCGCCGAACTGGAAGGAATGGCGGCCATAGTCGAACGCGTCCCGCTCAAGCCCGCCGCCACCTTCCGCGAGGCAGTGCAGTCGTTCTGGTTCATGCAAGCGATTCCCCAGATCGAGGAGAACGGCTTTTCCATCACCCCGGGCCGATTCGACCAGTATATGTGGCCGTACCTCGAACGGGATCTTCGCGAAGGCCGCATCGCCATGGAAGAGGCGCAGGAACTGATGGACATGCTCTTCCTCAGGCTGTGCGAGGTGATGCGGGTCGATTGCAGGAGCATGGCCGAGATCAACGCCGGCTACGCGGCGGGCCAGAATCTGGCGGTGGGCGGCGTGGACGAGGATGGCAACGACGCCACCAACCCCCTTTCGATTGTCTGCCTGACCGCGAATTACCATATGCGGTTGCAGCAGCCCAATTTCACCGTTCGTCTGCACCGGAACACTCCGAAGGAATTTCTCGACCTGGTCGTGGAGAGTATCGGCTGCGGCAACGGCATGCCGCAGATCATGAACGACGAGTTGATCATCCCCTCGCTGGTGAAGCACGGCATTCCCCTTCCCGAAGCGCGGGACTACATACCCGTGGGTTGCGACGAGGTCACAGCCCACCGTCACTGGGGCAAGTGCAACAGCGGCTATATCAATTTCGCCAAAGTGCTAGAACTCACCATCGGCAACGGAACGGACATTCAGTACGGCCGTCGCCTCGGCCTCGACATCAATGTCGACGGTTGCGAAACGTTCGGCGCCTTCCTGGACGCCTTCGACAGGCAATTGATTCATGCCATAACGCTCCAGGTCTGCGAGGCCAACATCGGCGATCATGTCCACAAGCAAATCATGCCGCTCCCCTTCATCAGCCTGTTCCTGGACGACTGTCTGGAAAAAGGCCTGGACGTCACCGAAGGCGGGGCGCACTACAACACCTCGGGACTGGTGGGCGTCGGCACCGCGACGGTCGCCGATTCGCTCCAGGCCATACGCACCATGGCATTCGACGACAAGAAACTTTCCCTCCCGCAGTACCGTGCCATGCTGGCCCGCGATTTCGCTGGGGACGAATCGACCCGGCAGTTCATCGTCAACCGCCTGCCCAAGTTCGGCAACGACATCGACGAGGTGGACGATATCGCCGTGCATTTGACCACCGTCTTTTTCGACGAGCTAGAGCGCCACCGCAACTACTTCGAGGGCGATTTGTGGCCGGCCCTGTATTCGGTAAGCGCCCAAATCGGCCTCGGCAACCACACCGCCGCCACTCCCGACGGGCGCAAGGCGGGGGCCCCGCTTTCGGACGGCCTCACCCCCATGTACGGGCTGGACGTGAATGGGCCGACGGCGAGTCTAAAATCGGTGGCGAAGATCGACCAATCCCGCGCACCCAACGGCATCATCATCAACCAGCGCCTGACCAGGAACCTGTTCCTTTCGCCGCGGGGGCGTGAGAAGATGCCGCACCTGCTGCGGGCGTTCGTCGATCTGGGCAGCTTCCACTGGCAGTTCAACATTGTGGACAACGAAACGCTGCGCAGAGCCCAGGAGCATCCGGACGAATACCGGGGGTTGGTGGTGCGCGTGGCGGGGTACAGCGCTATTTTTGTGGAGTTATCCCTCAAGGCGCAGAATTCCATCATTGCCAGGTACGCGGCCGATCTGGCATGAATTCGGAACCGGTCATAACGCCGACAGGCCAGGTTTTCGATATTCAGCGCTTCTGCATCCACGACGGCCCGGGGATCCGTACCACGGTGTTCCTCAAGGGCTGTCCGCTTTCCTGCCGCTGGTGTTCCAATCCCGAATCGCAGCGCTTCGGGCCGGAGATGTTCTGGAACGCCGAACGCTGCATGTCGTGCGGCGCGTGCGTGGCGGCATGTCCGTCCGGGGCGATGGGGGCGGATGCCCGCATTAGGCGGGATGCCTGCGTCGCTTGCGGGAATTGCGGGGCGGTGTGCCCCATGGCGGCCCTGGTCGGCAAGGGACGGGGTATGACGGTGGCGGAGGTGATGCGGGAGGTTGAAAGGGATCGCGCCTTTTACGCGTCGTCCGGAGGCGGGGCGACGGTTTCGGGGGGCGAACCTTTTGGACAGCCGAACTTTCTTTTCGCGTTGCTTTCGGCGCTCAGGACCGCCGGGATCGGCACCGCCGTGGAGTCATGCGCGCATGCGGAATGGGACGCCATCGAACGTTGCCTGCCGCTTCTGGATCATCTCATGATTGATGTCAAGCACACCGACACGATAATTCACGAGGAGTGGACCGGGGTTGGGTTGGAGCGTATTCGCGTGAATACGGAAAGGATTGTTGCGCGGCGCGGCGATGTGTTGTTCAGGATTCCGGTGATTCCCGGGTTTAACGGCGACGCGGATGCCGCCGAGGGGTTTGCCGACTTCTTTGAGGGATTGGAGGCGGCACGGGTTGAACTTCTTCCTTATCATGGATTAGGGGAGGGAAAGTACGGTATGCTGGACCGGGATTATCCCGGGGCGACGATTCCGGCGAGCGAGGCCTTCGCGGTTGCGGAACGATTGCGGGATGTATTGATTGGACGCGGCATCGCGGTGGAAATCGGCGGCTAGGACGCATCGCCGGGAACAGGGCGGCCGTTCCCGGGTCGCTGGCGATACATTTTCGAAA
>JAISYD010000166.1 GCA_031270145.1 Planctomycetota bacterium | reverse complement strand
CCGCTTTCTTTTTCGTCCATTCCTGCCAGGCTAGGCGCAGGCATACCAGGATGGTTATTATGATGAAGGCGCAGGAAATGGGTTCGGTAAAAAAGGGAAGCAGGCTGCCGTCGGACTTTTGCAGACCGCGCCGGAAGTTGATTTCCAGGATGGGGCAAAGTATGAAGCCGAGAATGATTGGCCCCAAGGGGATGGCGAAGCGTTTCAGGATGAAGCCGAGGACGCCGAACAAGAACATGGTCCATATGTCGAAGATGCGATTGTTCGCCCCGTAGGCTCCGATGACGCACATGACGCCGACCGTCGGGAGCAGGATGTTTTTGGGGACGCTGAGGATGTGGACAAAAAGGCGCATGCCCCAGAATTCCGCCAGGATCATGATGATGTTGGAAACGATCAGGGCGGCGAAAACGCCGTAAACCATGTCGCTATGCTTGTCGAAAAGCAGGGGCCCGGGGGTGATCCCGTGGATCATGAAGCCGGCCAGGATCATGGCGGTGGTGTTATCGCCGGGGATGCCGAGGGTGAGGAGCGGAACCATGGCCCCGCCGGTGGAGGCGTTGTTGGAGGTTTCCGAGGCCACCACGCCGTCAAGGATGCCGCTGCCGAATTTTTCCGGATATTTCGAGTATTTCTGGACCGTCCCGTAGGCCACCAGGTTGCAAATGCCGCCGCCCAGGCCCGGCAGGATGCCGATGCCGGTGCCGATGAGGGATGAAATGAGGAAATTGGACAATTGCCCCTTGAATTCCCGCCAAGTGAAGCCGAAGCCCCGGATGTTGAAGGAAAAGGCGGCGGCGTCTTCCTCGCGCTTGTTGCCCATGGCCTCCTCAAGGATTTGCGAAACCGCGAAAAGGCCGATCAGGGCGGGAAGGAGCGAAAAGCCGTCCACCAATTCGTCGAAGCCGAAGGTGAAGCGGGGGAAGCCGGTTATTGGGGCCATGCCGACGAAGGCGAAAACCATCCCGACAATGGCGCTGATGCCGCCCTTGAGCATGGATTTTCCCGACATGCCGGCGATCAACGTGAGCGAAAAGAGGGCGAGGCCGAAATATTCATAGGGGCCGAACTCCAAGGCGACGCTGGCCAGGGTGGGGGCCAGCAGCATGAGGGCGACGACGCTGAACATGCCGCCCAGAAAGGAAAAAACAATGCCTGCGCCTAGCGCCTTGCCGGCTTCGCCCCGCATGGCCATGGGATATCCGTCGAAGGTGGTGGCGATGGAGGCCGGGGTGCCGGGAATCTTGAGGAGGATGGCTGAAATCAATCCTCCGGAAGTGCCGCCGATATAGAGGGCGATGAGGAGGCATATGCCTTGCAAGGGATCCATGCCGAATGTGATAGGGAGGAACAGCGCCACCCCCATGGTGACGGTGATCCCCGGTATGGCTCCGAAAATAATGCCGAGAACGGTGCCGGCGGCGATAAGCGCCAGCGTCTTGAGCGTGAAGATGGTCAGGAACCCGCTTAGCAACATGGATTTTCCCGCTTGGTCATTCCAGCCAACCGTTCGGCAACAGGACCTGAAAAAATCTGGTGAATAAATAAAAGGATGCCGCGGTAAGGGCGACGGCTATCCCGGCAAAGCGGAAGCAGGCGATTTTTTTGGGGTTGCTGAGCAACAAAATCTGGCAGAAGACATAGAAAGGCGTGGTCAGCATAAAGCCGATCGGTTCTAGGCACAAAAGATAAATGAAAAAAAGGAGGATGTTGAGAAGCACCGGCAAGGGGCCGGCCAGACCCTCGATTGCTTCGGGCGTCGGCGCCGCCTCCGGGGAGGGGTTCGCCGCCATGGGGGATCGACGCTGTTTCACGCCTCTGACGAGCAGGATCAGTCCGAGCAGAAAAAGGATGCTGGCGGTCAGGCGGGGAACAAAGCCCGCGCCCAGCGATGTGCGGGTGAACTCCCGGATCCCGAAGGTGGCGGCGAAAAGGGCGATGGCCAGCAACATGGCTCCGGCGCCGGCTATGGCGTCGCGGCGCTCGGCCGGCGGGACGTTTCTCCGGCCGGGCGCCGGGGGGAGGGCGGTCGGGGGCATCACTTGCCGCCCTGGGCGCGGAAGATGTCCTGGTATTTCCGGAAGGAGGCTTCGACTTGCTGGGCGTATTTCAAGCCGTCGGCCGGATCCATGTAGGCGGGGGTGATGAACAGATTGGCCGCCCCGTCCTGGAAATCCTTCCTTTCGGTCACCCGTTTCATGGCGGCGGAGAAGGCGTTGATAATTGGCTTGGGGGCGCCTTTAGGCATGGCGAAGAAGAAGAACTTATTGAAGATCATGGGGTAGCCAAGCTCCTTGGTGGTCGGGATGCTGGGCAGTAGCGGATTTCGCTTCTCCGACAGGAGGCCAAGGCAAACGAAGTCGCCCGAGGCGAAATAATCCTTGGTCAGGCCGTATTGGGTGTTTATGACGTCGGTTTTCTTTCCTTTGAGGGCGACGGTTTTGGCCGCGTTGCCGCCCACGTCGACAATGTTGAAGTCGGCGCCGGTAACGTTGGCGAGCGCCAGGCCGATGAGGTGGGGATAGCCGCCGGTCATCATGCCGAATTCCACCTTGCCCGGGTTGGCCTTGGCGTAGGCCACCAATTCCGGCAGGGTCTTGTATGGCGCCTCGTTGTGGGTGGCGAGGACGGTGGTGTCGTCAAGGATGCCCACTCCGCACAGATCAAGATCGAAGAGGTCGAAATCGGCCATTCCCGCGATCTTGGGGAGGAACACCTCGGTATGATAGAACAGGACGGTGTAGCCATCCGGCTTGGAGGTTATCACCCGGCGGGTACCGACGGTGCCGCCGCCGCCCGCGACATTCACAACCACCACCGACTGTTTCAACTCCTCCTCAAGGTATTTGCAAAAAAGCCGGCCGTTGACGTCGGTGTCGCCGCCCGGATTGAGCGGTATGATCACCTGGATCGGCTTGGACGGATAATTGTCCGCCGCCTGGATTTGGCAGATGCTGAAAACAGCCAAAAGAAACATCGCCGTCTTCCTGAATATGCTGTTCATGGTGTCGTCTCCTCCTCAATATGTCCAAAATATTTGTCGTGACGGGTAAAAAATGCCTACGCTTATGGGTGACGCCAAGGCCGACTCGGGATTTCTGCGCAAAACCGAATTATGCCGGTCTTTTTTCCGGCGTCAATATTTTTTTTCACGGTTTGGGGACGACCACGTATATGTTCGGGGCGCCCGGCCGTTTTTCCAGGCCGCCGCCCGACAAACCGGCCTCGGTCACCCCTTCAAGATAGAGGTGGCCGCCCGGCCGCAGTACCGCCTTTAGGTTTTCGATGATGTGGCGCTGGCCCGGCGCATCGTAATATTGCATGACGTGGTTGCAGACGATGAAATTGAAGCTGTGCTTTTTGGGGCGGTTGCGCATGTCGAAAATGGTGAATTGGCATACGCTCCGGAGGAAATCCCCCATGCGTACCGAGCGCCCGTCCATTTCGGCGTAGTCGGCGAGCAACCGCCAGTGGTCCCGGGTCAGGAAATTCCGGGCCGGCCGGTTATAGACGCCCGCCCTGGCCTCAATGATGCGGTTGCGGTTTATATCGGTGCCGAAAGCCTCCAGGAGGGGTTGTTTTTTCTTGCGGATGAACTCGTTGGAGGCGATCATGGCCATGGAGTAAACCTCTTCCCCGCTGGAGCAGCCGGTCGACCACATGGCGAACCTGCCGCCCCGCGGGGCCTGGAAAAAGGCCGGCAGGCATATGCCGGTTATGGCGTCGAACAACTCGTTGTTGCGGAAAAGGCGGGTGGCGGTGGTGGCCTTGGCCTGCCGCTCGTCCAGGAAAACCTTCCCCAGGTCGTCGGCCAGGGAAAGCGGATTGGTGGCGCGGCAGGAGATCCGGGTGCCGGGCATCCGCGGGCCGGCGCCGGCGATTGTCCTCCTGTCGCCGCGCTTGAGCGGGTCAACCATCTTTTTTCCTTCTTCGCCGGCGTTGATCGGCATATCATATTGGAGGACGGCTGGCGCCAGGACGATTGGGGCCGATGCCGGGATTATAACACGGGCGTGACGCTTAGGCAACCATTTGCCGCGCCTTCGAATCCAGAATGGCAAACACACGGGCAAACGCGTCGTGCGAGGGAAGGCCATTGGGAAGACTGAGAAACGCGCCGAACCAATTCTTTTTGCAGCGCCCGAAAAAGGCAACCTCGGTCTAGTGTTCCGCACCGCAAATGACGGCGCAAACGGCTATGACTAAAATGTCCATCAACTTGTGACGCTTCCTCCGATTCGGCATTGGTTTAAGGCCGATCCCCGGCCGAAATAGCCGACTTCGCCGGCATCCCCTTGGAGCGGGTCAAGGAACTCGCCGGTTCGGGAAAAAGTCGCACTGGTCTGGTTGTTTTCAAACCATTCGTAGAAAGAAAGGTCGGAATCGAAGCCAAGCCATTTTTGCGGGAG
>JAISYD010000049.1 GCA_031270145.1 Planctomycetota bacterium | reverse complement strand
GTGGTGGAGTTTGTCAAGAATGCCGTAGCCGCCAAGCGAAACGGCCGGAGTGCGCCGTCTTTGCTCATACCAGAGAATCAACCAATAGCCTCATGAATAATTGAGCGGTGAACGCTTACTTTGCGGAATGTATGTGATGATGAACAGGGTCGCGACCGCCACAAGGGCGAAGGGGACGATGGCCCGATACAAGGCCGATAGGGCGATTTTCCCGACGTTGGAGATGACGAACAGAATCATGCCGACCGGCGGGGTGATGTTGCCGATCATCAGGTTGACGCAGACGACGATGCCGAAGTGGATTTCGTCGATGCCGTACTGGCGCGCGATGGGCAACAGGATGGGCACCAGCAGGAGCAGCGCCGGGGCCGCGTCCAACAGCATGCCGACAATAAGCAGCAGCACGTTCATGAACATGAGGAAGGTGACGGGCGAATGGATGTATTCCAGGCAGAAGGCGACCATCCTGGGCGTGATCTGCAGGGTGGTGATGGCCCAGCCCATGGCGGTGGAGATGGCGATGATGAACAGCACGTTGGCGGTCGCCTTGGCCGAACGGATGCAGCAGCGGGCGAACGACTGCAGGGAGAGGTTCCTTTTGGCGACCGCCACGACGATGGAATAGATGACGGCGATGGCGCTCGATTCGGTGGCGGTGCAGACGCCGAAGGAAATGGTGCAGATGATGATGAGGGGAAGAATGAGCGCCGGCATGGTCTCCCAGGTACACTTGAGGATGTGGTTGATGGTCGGGGCCTTGGGGTTGTACGGATAGTTCCTCTTGATGGAGACGATGTAGCAGTAGATCATGTACATGGCGCCCAGCAGGATGCCGGGAAGGATCCCGCCCAGGAACATTTTGCCGATGGAGACGGTGCCGACGACGGTGGCGTAGATGATCATGATGTTGGACGGCGGGATGATGGGGCCGATGATGGCGGAGGCGGCGGTGACGGCGCAGGAGAAGTTCTTGGGATAGCCGCCCCGGCTCATCATCTCGATTTCGATGGGACCGAGGCCGGAGGCGTCGGCGATGGCGGAACCGGAAATGCCGGCGAAAAGCATGCTGCCAAGTACGTTTACGTGGGCCAGGCCGCCCCGGATGTGGCCGACCAGGCTTTCGCAGAAGCGGACGATGCTGCCGGTGATGCCGCCCACCGACATGATGTCGGCGGCGAGAATGAAGAGGAGGATGCACATGAAGGTGTAGGCGTCTATCCCCGCGAACATCTTCTGGGGGATGATGGAATAGTCGCCGCGCAGCAGCATGAAGCTGATGGCGGTCAGCGAGCCGATGGCGAAACACACCGGCGTACCGATAAGCATGATGGCGATGAACAAAATCAGAATCAACAGGGGCATGGTTTCCTCCAGCGGCGAGAGCCCGGGGACTCCGGATTGTTGCCCGCCCGGTGCGCGGCCCGATGGTTACGCGTTGGGCGCTTCATCCTCAATGCTTCCGGCCGGCTCCTCGTGTTCGGGGAAGCCTCGTTTGGCGCCGCCCTCGAACGGTTCCAGCTCGCCGGAGACGACGCCGACGATTTCGGTTATCCATTCATAGGCCATGAGAATCGATCCGATGACCGGCGGTGCGTAGTACAGCCGGCCGGGAATGCTCAGCATCGTACTGGAAATGGGGGCGCGAAGATTCAGGATATACAAGCCGTAGTATATGCCGATGAACAGGACGATGGCCATGAGCAGCCTGGTCAGGCAGTACAGGAACATCCTGCCGCCTTTGCGGAGATGCTTGTAGATTAAGTCCACCTGCGCCATCGAACCTTCGCGCACGCAGATGCCGATGGTGAAGTAGCAGATGTTAATCATCAGCCAGCGCGACAGTTCATCCGTCCAACTGAAGGAAATGTCGGAAATCTTGACGATGATGTAGCGGTTGGCCACCTGCAGGGCCACCGTGGCGGTGCAGGCGCACACCAGCAATATGATGAACCATACCAGGAGTTTCGACGCCAGGTTTGAAATTCCGTTCATGCAATGGTACAGTTTCCGCATCGCGAACCTCCGGCCTTGAAATCACCCCGCCGTCATGCCAAGCCATCGCCGCCGTTTTTCCTTCCTCCCCTCCGTATGGGGAGAAAACGAAAGGACCAATCCACGTGCGCAACCGGCGTCATTCATGCCGCAACGCCGGCGCGCAGATGAAGGAATCGTATTTGTTTAGCGGATGCTCCGGTTTCGGGGCGGACAGGCAAGCGCCGTAGCCGGCCAGCCTGCCGCCGGCAAGCGCCCGCTCGATCCCCGCCTCGTCCACCAGCGCCTCGGCGGACACATTGACGATGAACGCGCCCTCCCGCATGGCGTCGATTTTCGCCGCGTCCAATATTTTCTTTCCGGCATGCGGGATATGGATGGACAGGTAATGGCTTTGCCTCACCACCTCGTCCAACGGCGCCAGCCGGACGCCCAGCCTTTCGGCCGCCGCCTTGTCCGGATTTTCATCCCAGGCGAGGCACCGGAGGCCGAAACCGCCCAACATGCCGGCCAATTCCCGCGCGGCGGGGCCGAAGCCGATCAGCCCGAGCGTCCGTCCCGGCAGTTCGTGGAACACGGTGCGCATCCAGACGCCGGTTTTGGTCACCTCGCTCAGATGCGGGATTTCCCTGGCCAGGCACATGAGAAGCGACAGGGACAACTCCGCCTCGGCCCTGGCCGTTGTTGTTGGCATATGGCACCCTTTCCGGTTCAAGCCTGCCTGTTCCTCGGTTCGCGGCCGGCGAACACGTCGGTGATGATGGCGGCGGTCGCGAGGCCGTTGGCCCGCATGTTTTCGAAGGCGTCGCCGGCAATGTGCGGCGTGCAGATGTAGTTGTCGCAGGCGAATACGGGCGTGTCGGCCGGAGGCGGCTCGACTTCGAACACATCCGACGCCATGCCCGCCATTTTGCCGCTGTCGAGCGCCCGCGCCGCCGCCGCCTCGTCCACCACCAAGCCGCGCGCCGTGTTGACCAGGTAAACGCCTTCCTTCATCATGGCGATGGTGTCGTCGTTGACAAGGTGGTGCGTTTCCTTCAGGTACGGCACATGCACGAAGATGTAGTCGCTGCCGCGCATCACCGCTTCCATGCCGGTCATGGCCACTCCGATGGCGGCGGCCGCCTCCGCATCGGGGAACTTGTCGTAGGCGGAAACCTCGAGGCCCATGCCGACCAGCTTGGCCGCCACCTTTTTGCCGATGGCGCCGAAACCAAGCAGCCCGGCCTTGCGGCCGGCGAAAACGGGATATTCCGCTTTTGGCCATTCGCCGCGCTTCAAGGCGGCGGCCAGTTGGGGAATCCGCTTTAGCATGCCCAGAAACAGCGCGATGGTCTGCTCCGAGACGGTGTTGGCGTTGAGACCGGCGCAATTGGCGACCACCACGTTATGACGCTTGGCCGCCTCGAGATCGAAGTTGTTCAGGCCAACGCCGAACTTGGCGATGACCTTGAGCTTGGGCGCCGCCTGGTAGGAGGCTTCGTTCCATTCCTCATTGTCGGCGATGACGGCGTCGACGTCGGCAATCGCCTTATGCAGCTCCTCCGGGCGGTAGACGCGGCCGTGGGGGTTGAAGGTCACCTCGTAGCCGGCCGCCTTGAGGCGATCCCTGCCCTCGGCGCAGTATTTTTCATAGTTGACGAGACAGACAAGCACCTTTTTCAAAAGGCATCCTCCCGCAATCGAGGCGTCCGATGTCAAATGCGATTTGCCGCGCCCCGGATAAAACGACTTCAAGGGTTCGTCCATAACCGGAGTTATTCATTCGGCCTTCTTAAAAAATCGCCGCGGGAGGAAGCCGCGATCATGGCGGCGAAACGAAGCCGGTTTTTTGGATCCCGCCGCCCGGCGCATCCGCAACCATCCTTCCCCTCGCGCCTACCAGGCGGTCCAGCCGCCGTCGACCACCAACTGCGTCCCCGTCATGTACAAGGACGCGTCCGCCAAAAGAAATACCATCGCCCCGTTGTACTCGTCCGCCTTGGCCATGTGGCCTATGGGCAGGCGGGCGGTGTAGTTCTTGACGAAACGCGGATCCTGGTCGGCGCGGCCTACCCCGGAGGGAACCAGCAAATTTACGCGCACGCCCTTCTTGGCCCAGTAGGTCCCGAGGTAGTGGGTCAGATTGGTAAGGCCGGACTTGGAGGCGGAATAGGCGATCGGCTTGACGAAGGGGGTGCCGGTTTCCTCGAATTTGTAGGCGTAGATATCCTGGATGGGCGACAGCAGGCCGTAGATGGAGCCGACGTTGACAATCGATCCCCTTCCCTCGCTGGCCATGGCGCCGCCGAAAATCTGGCAGGACAGAAACGTGCCGGTCAAGTTGATATCAACCACTTCCCGCCACACCTCTTCGGGGAAGAACTCGAAAGGTCCGCTCACTTCCGGCGGCGCGCTCGGCTGGGTGTCGACGCCGGCGTTGTTGACCAGTCCGTGGGGGACCTTGCCCCAACGTTCCTTGATTTCGTCGAGAGCGGACCGCAGTTCCCTCTTCTTGACGATGTCGGCCTTGAACAAGCCGAAATTGGGGCTGTCGACCGGGAAGCGGTCGGCGATGGCCGCCTTGTCCGGCAGCTTGCGATTGACCACGGCGACCTTGGCGCCGCGATTGTGCAACTCGACGACGAATTCGCGGCCGATCTGGCCGAGGCCGCCCGTCACCACAATCACCCTGTCCGCGAGATCGAAGAGTTTATCCATAATGCGGTTGCCTTTACATGAAGATTTGCCGGAAAGTCGATGCCGTATCCGCCCGCCGAATATGCCGCCGTCCGGTGGAGAACAATGCGCATCCGTTTGTTTTTCGCCCTTTCGTTCTAGGCCAGGGCATTCTTTTGCGCCGCTTCCATGATGGCGGCGCAGGCGCGATTCAGGTTGAGCATGTCGCTGCCCATGATGAGCATGCCGACGCCGGCGTCGAGGGCGGCCTTGAGGCTGTCGGCGGTGGGGGGAATGACCGGCGCCATGACCTTGACGCCGCGCTGGCGGGATTTTTCCACGATTTCCCCTAGCGCTTTCCGGATTTCCGGTTCGGCAAGATTGTAGAAGGTTTTCATGCACTTGGATAAGGCGTAATCGGCGGGGCCGAAGTTGATGGCGTCGATGCCGGGAACGTCGAGGATGGCGTCGATGTTGTCCATGAATTCGAAATCCTCGGCCATGGGAATGACGAGGCAGTCCTCCTGGACTTTGAAGTATTCATCATAGCTGAAGCCCTTGGCGCCGAACTGGGCGGCGCGGACGGTGCCGTCGATGCCGCGGCGGCCCTTGGGCGGAAATTTGGCGCCGCGCACACAGGCCTTGGCTTCCTCGAGGGTTTTGACATGGGGAATGATGACGCCGTCGGCGCCCATTTCCAGGGATTTGCGGATTTCGATGTCGTCGACGCGGGTGACGCGGACGAGCGGGCTAACGCCGGATATCTTGGCGGCCATGCACAACTTTTCCATGTCGTTGTCGATGCCCATGGAAGTATGTTCCGCGTCGATGAAGGCGAAGTCCAGCCCCCAGCGGCCAATGATGTCGATGACGGCGGGCGAACCGCTGTAGATGGTCATGCCCAATACCGGGCGTTCCGCCATCTTTTGCTTCAGAGTCTTCATTCGCTTGCTCCTTGGAAACAAAAATACCGATGATTGAAAGGAAACTCCGCCCGCCCAGGCAGGCGGCTTCAGAAAGCCCCATCGGGGCATGGACTCGCCCAAAAACAACTTATTTCACAATCACTGTCCGCGACGCGCATATGAAAAACCGGCGTTATAAGATTGCTCAATGATTCGCGGAGAAAGCCCCGATGTTTTTCGGATCCCCGCCGGAATGCGCCGAAGAACCTATGATTCATTATGGCGTTTAATGGTTTTGGCTTATACCTGGCATCAGACAATTTATACCGGTTTAACTGCATGTCATACAAACGTCGTACGCGTCATGATCTCGTAAACCTACTAGGAAAATGACCTGAAACGCCACTTTTTCATTTCCCAATGCCGGTGACGCCTGTGGCGGGCAAGGGCTAGCCGTCTGTCATTCGGCGTAATTTTTGCCTGACGATAAGACAATCCATCACGAAAGACAATCTATCAGATGAATTTTTCTAGTCAATCATAAATTTATTTTTTTGATTTCTTCGCGGACCCTTGCAATCAGGGCTTCTTTTCGGCGCTCCCCGGCGGAAAATAGCGGCGGATGAATTCGAGATAGCCGCGGCGGCCGCCGACCCCGTTCCAGTTGTCCACGGATTTGCGGATTTTTTTCAGGCAGCGGGAAAGCGTGGCCGCCGGCAGGGGCGGCGGTTCGGGAATGTCCTCCGGGGCGGCGGATTCGCCATCGGCAACCCCTGGAGCCGCCCCTTTTCCCATTCGCCAAAGGCAAATGGCCATGACGTCCCGAAAAATGGCTTGGGCCGCCCCTTCGAGGGAGCGTTTCTTGGGTTCGCGGCCCCGTTCGAAGTCCCGGAAATCCTTTATAAGAATATCCAGGGCGTGCATGACGTCGTAATCGTCCGCGTCCTTGAATTCATCGGTCGCCGAAACGACGGCGAATTCGATATTCTGCAGCACATCAAGATTTTCGTCGTTTTCGGATTCATCGGCCATGCCGTTCGTCTCCCCCTCCCCTTCATCCCCGGCGAACCCCGCCGGGCCGATTCAGGGCCCCCTTCCCCTATTTTACGATTTCCTTCAATTTCCTCCTCGCATTCTCGATATTGTCGTCATGCAATAACGGCGCCAATCCTATTATTTCGGCAATGGGCAAATCCCACCATTTCAATTTCAACATCAATTCTATCAATTCGTCGTCGAATCTTTTCCTGACGACCTTGGCCGGATTTCCGGCGGCCACCGCATAGGGGTCGATGTCCCTTCCCACCACGCTCTTCATTCCAATTATCGCCCCGTCCCCTATCCTCACTCCCGGCAATATCGTGGCATCCCGCCCTATCCAAACGTCATTTCCGACGATTGTGTCCCCTTTCAACGGGAATTTGGCCAATGGGGGCGCATTTTCCCTCCAGTTCTCGAAAATATAAAAGGGGAACGTTGAAAGGCAATTCATTTGGTGGTTGGCCCCGTTCATGACGAATTCCACTCCCGCCGCAATCTGGCAGAACTTGCCGATAATCAGCTTGTCCCCGTAAAAATCATAGTGGTGGGTCACGCGGCTCTCGAAGTCGAGACCGCTGTAATAGGTGAAGTCGCCCACGATGATGTTGGGGCGGGCGAGGGTCGGCTTGACGTAGGTGACGTCGAACCCCGGCACGGGGCGGGGATTGTTCGGATCGGGCGATCGCGCCATCGTCATTCGCCCTCGAAACTCCCCGGCCGGGGCCGGCCCCGGCCGGCGGGATGGACGAAAGGCAAGGCTTTCCTCCCCTATTTTTTCTTCAGGGCCAGCGCCCTTTTCGCCGCCGCCGCGATGTCCCCGACGTCCACCTCCAGGGCCTTATGGAGGTAGGGCATGAGGCCGACCTCGCCGAAGCGGTCGTTCACCCCCACCCGGATCACCGGGGTGGGCAGGTTTTCCGAGAGGAATTCGCACACCGCCCCCCCCAGGCCGCCGATCCGGCTGTTGTTCTCGGCCGTCACCACCGCCCGGCAGCGCTTGGCGAAGGAGAGGACGCAGTCGCCGTCCAGGGGTTTCAGGGTGTGGATATTGATCACCGCCGCCCCTATCCCTTCCCCGGCCAGTTGTTCCGCCGCCTCCAGCGCCTTGTGGACGAGGAGGCCCCCCGCGAAAATCGCCAGGTCGGCCCCGTCCCGGAGGACGTCCGCCTTCCCCAGGGTGAATTTGTAGTCGGGGGGGAAGATTTTCGGGGCTTTTTTCCGGAACAGTCGCAGGTAGCACGGCCCCGGATGGGCGACGATTTGGGGAATGGCCTGGACGAGCTGGGCGTTGTCCACCGGCTCGAAAATCAGCATGGCGGGGACGACCCGCATGATCGCGGCGTCCTCCAGGGCCATGTGGGTGCCCCCGTTCAATTCGGAGGACACCCCCGGATCGGCCCCGACTATCTTGACGTTGAGGCGGCTGTAGGCGACCGAGATGGTTATCTGATCGCAGGCCCGGCGGGCCGCGAAGGGCCCGAAGGTGTGGACGAAGGGGATCTTGCCGCAGGCGGCGAGCCCGGCGGCCACCCCCACCAGGTTGGCCTCGGCCACCCCCACGTCGAAGGATCGCTCGGGAAAGCGGTCCCGGAAGGGCAGGGTGCCGACCGCCCGCATCAAATCCGCCTCCAGGAGGACGATGCGCCCGTCCCTTTCCGCCAGATCGGCGAGGGTTTGGCAGTAAACCTCCCGCATTTCCCGGTCATCGAGTTGGAATGGCATCAGTTGGCCCCTCCCTTCGCGTCCAGCGCCGCCAGGGCGGCCTTGAGATCGTCGTCGCTCACCGCCCGGTGGTGGGAGGAAAGCTGCCCCTCCGCGAAGCAGGCGCCCTTGGCCTTGACGGTGTCGAGGATTATCATGGCCGGCCGGCCGGCGGTCCCCCCGGCCGCGTCCAGGGCCCGGTCGAGGGCGGCGAAGTCGTGCCCGTCGATCCTCTGGGTGAACAGGCCGAAGGCCTCGGTCTTGGCGGCCAGCGGTTCCAGGCCGTTGATCTCGGCCACCGGGCCGTCGATCTGGAGCTTGTTGTAGTCGAGGAAAACCGTCAGGTTGTCGAGCTTCCGGTGGGCGGCGTACATCAGGGCCTCCCAGATTTGCCCCTCCTGCGCCTCGCCGTCCCCGACCACCGCGTAGACCCGGTAATCCTTCCGGTCCAGCTTGCCGGCCAGGGCCATCCCCACCGCCGCCGACAATCCCTGGCCCAGGGATCCGGCCGTCATGTCGATTCCGATGGTCCTGGTCATGTCGCAGTGGCTGGGAAGCAGGGTTCCCGGCTGGTTCAGGGTAAGGCATTCCTCCACCGGGAAATACCCCCGGTAGGCCAGGGTGGCGTAAAGCGCCGGCCCGGCGTGCCCCTTGGACAGCACCAGCCGATCCCGGTCCGGCCAGCGGGGCTCGGCCGGCCGGAGGTTCATCCGTTGGAAATAGAGGATGGTCAGGACCTCGACCACCGACAGGGAGCCGCCCAGATGTCCGGCCCCGATGGCATTCAGCATTCTCAGGACGAGAATGCGCGTTTTCCGCGCCTGCTCCTCCAGTTCCCGGATTTTTTCCTTGGTGAGCATTTCCGCCCTCCTCCTCCCGTCCGGATTCGCAACTTTCCTCCCTACAGGGTGGCGCCGCCGATTGGCCGGTTGCAGGCGCACAGTTCCCCGGTTTGCAGGGCGTCCAGGAGGCGCAGAGCCTCCGCCGCGTTCCTCCCGACCTCCAGGGTGTTCACGGTGACGTGCTTGATGAGGTTGTCGGGATCCACGATGAAGGTCGCCCGCAAGGCCACTCCCGCCGTCCGATCCCGGATTCCCAATTGATCGATCAGGGATCCGGTGGGATCGGCGAATTGCCAATGGCCAAGCCGATTAAGCCATTGATGATCCCGGCGCCAGGCGAGCTTGACGAACTCGTTGTCCAGGGAACCGCCCAGGAGCACGGCGTTCCTCCGGGCGAATTCGCCGGCCAGCTTGTTGTATTCGGCTATTTCGGTGGGGCAGACGAAAGTGAAGTCCTTGGGATAAAAATAGATGACTTTCCATTTCCCGGGAAAGGAGGCGGCGGTGAGGGTTTCAAAGGCCGATTCGCCGTTTTCCTCGGGGTCGTTGAATCCGGGCTTGACTCCGGTGACCGAAAACTCCTCCAGTTTGTCGTTGATGGTTTTCATCCGGTTCTCCTTTCGAAAATTTCCGGGGGATAACGTTTGGTTTCCCTTGAGGCATAACCCGACGATCCGGCATTTAACAACGCCACTCAGGCCTCCCGGCCCGCCAGCCCGGCCAGGTAGGCGGCCAGCTTGGCGTCGAAGGCGCTTCCCGCCCGAATTTCGCGGCGATAAAAGGCGGCCAGATCCAATCGGGGAACTAGAATGGTTTCAATGGATTCGGACGGATCGAATTCGGTCTCCGGGCGGAGGTTGCCGGGGGCGGTTTCGTCGATTTCCGTCTCGGCCGTGAAGACCAGCTCCCCGGACAGGCCGGGAGTGCTATAGGCGGCCGGGCCCAGGCGGACTTCCCCGGCGAGGTAGCCGGTCTCCTCGCGGAGTTCCCGGACGGCGGCGGCGGCCGGGCTTTCGCCGTCGTTAAGCATGCCGGCGGGGAATTCCAGCACCGGGCGGCGGGCGGGCGGGCGAAATTGGCGAATCAGGAGCAGCCGGTCGGAGGGCTTTAGCCAGGCGATGACCAGGACCGCCCCGCGATCGTCCAACCGATCGGCGGCTTCCCATTCGCGCTCGACCCCCCGGGCGTCCCGCCAGCGGAGGCGCTTGGCGACCACGAAGCGGCCAGCCGCCATTACCGCCTCTCCGGTGATCTCCGGTTCGCCGCTCCCGGCCATGGCGTTCACCGGCTCCGGAGCCGGCGCAGGCGCCGGGCCTGGAGGCGCCGGCGATCCGCCTCGGCGGGGCGCCCCAGGCGCTCCAGCAGGTCGGCCAGCATCAGGAGGGGGAAGGGATCGGTGGGTTCGACCGCGAGGGCCTGGTCCAAATCGGCCAGGGCCGCCGGGAGATCGGCGCCTTTCTCGTGGAATTCCGCCAGGCGGAGGTAGGGTTCGATCTCGTTGGGGATCTGCCGGATCGCCTCCCGGTAGCAGGCCTCGGCCTCCTCCGGGCATCCGGATTCGGCCAACAGGTCCCCTTTCAGCAGGATCAGGGAAACGGACTGGGAATGCCGGCCGATTTCAAGTTCCAGCAGGCGGAGCGCGGTGGGGTGGTCGCCGGTGTCGCCAAGGGATCGCAGCCAGCGGAATATCAGGTCGGGATCATCGGGGTTGAGCCTGACGGCGGCGGCGAAGTCGGCGACGGCGCCGCCGGCGTCCCCCCGGCGATCCCGAAGCTCGCCCCGGGCGACAATCGCCTCGACCAGATCGCCGTCCAGGGCGATGGCCCGGTTCAAATCCCCGAGGGCCTCGTCGAAGCGATTCAGTTCCAGGTTCAATTGGCCGCGCTTGGCGTGGATGTCGGGATTGAGGGGATCCCTTTCCAGGGCCAAGTCGCAGTCGGCCACGGCCTCCCGGCGCCGGCCCGCCAGGGACAGGGCCTCGGCCCGGCCCAGGTACGCCTCGGAATTCGCCTGGCCCAAATCGACAATCCGGGTGTAGGCCTCGATCGCCTCCCGGGCCCGGCCGGAGCGCCAGGAGCTTTCGCCCAGGCCGTACCAGGCCCGGACGTTGTCCGGCTCCAGCCCGGTCACCCGCTGGAAGTCCTGGCAGGCTTCGTCCAGGCGGTTCAGGGCCAGGAAAACCGCGCCCCTTTCCAGCCGCGCCCGGACGTGGAGCGGGTTGGATCGCACCGCCAGGTTCAATTCCGCCAGGGCGGGCTCCAATTTGCCGCCGGCGGCGAGGTGAAGCGACTTGACCAGCCTGGCCTCGGCCGAATTCGGGGCCAGGGCCAAAATCGAGTCGGCCAGTTCCGCCGCTTCCGGGCTTCTCCCCAGTTCCAGGAGGAGGTGGGCGAGGGCCGTCCTGGCCTCGAGCTTCCCCGGCGCCAGTTCAATCGCCCGCCGGTAGGACTCGGCCGCCGCCGGCCGGTTGTCCAGGGCGAGGAGGATATCCCCCCGGATAAGATGGAGGCGGTGCCAGGAGGAATCTATTCTTTCCGCCCGGGTCAGGCAGGCGAGGGCGGCGGCGAAGCGGCGCCCGGCCGCCAGGGTCTGGGCCAGGATGACCTGAGGTTCGGGATTGTCCGGCGCCAGCCTGGCCGCCGCCCTCAGATCCTCCTCGGCTTCGGCGAGGCGGCCCTGGCGCCGCAGGCATTCGGCCCGGCTGAGGCGGGCTTCCGCCTCCCCCGGCGCCGCCGTCACCGCCCGGTTCAATTCGGCCAAGGCCTGTCCGGGCAAGCCTTCGGCCTGGTAATATTCCGCCCGCCGCAGGTGCCGGGAGCAGTCATCGCCCCTTTGGGAAGCGCCGCTTTTCCCCATTGGACTCCTTGTGTGGACTTGGAGACTGTCGCCAAGCCGCCCTTGGGGAACCGGCGGGCCAACCGCCGTCTTTCCGCCTTGGGCTGGCGAAGAAATCCGCAAAAGAGATTATCAGGGATTTTCCCGGGGTCAATAAATAAAAAAAACTTCCGGTACGGGTGGAAATCGCCGACCTTCGCCGGCAAGGCCTTCCCGGCCGGGGGGCGGTGGTTACGCGTGAAAATCGCTTTTACGGATATACCCAAGCGCGTATGGTTTTCTGTTGTTCCTGTTCCATAACCCTTGCGCGCGCTTGAGGTTTGGGATCGACAGGGGTCCGAAAACCAAAACGCTTCCGGTATATCGAGGAGACAATTTTCATTTTTGTGTCCGGGTTTTATCCCGCGTTTGATTCCGAGTGGCTATTCACGCTTCCGCTCCGCCTTCGACGGCCATGAACAGGCCGAACGATTCGCGAATCTTTTCGGCCGGCAGGTTTTGGGCGATGAAGACGATCCGCGAGGAGCGGTCGTCGTCCGGCCATTCGTCCAGGTGCGTCGGCGGCGTGATGTATTTTTGCACAGTGTTGAGCACCACCGGCCCGCGCGCGCCGGGAACGTTGAGCAATCCCTTGATGCGGAGAATGTTTTTTCCGTGCCTGTGCACCAGTGCCGAGAGCCATACCGCGAAGGCGGTCCAGTCCAGCGGCTTTTCCGTGCGGACGGAGAAGGTGGTTATCGCCTTCCCGTGATGGGCGCGGCGGTGCCCATCCCCGTATTCATGACCATGATCATGGTCGTAATCGTGGCCGCGATTTTCGATCTCCGGCAGGCGACGCAGCCAATTCCTCACTTCCTCGCTTTTCGTTTCGGGGTTGAACGGGTCGATGTCGAAAAGAACCGGCCAGAGGGAGGCTCCGTCGCGCGACTCCAGGAGCATCGCCATCGGATTGAGCGCGGTTAGTTTCTCCCCGACGCGCCGAACCCGCTCCGGGCCGGCGAGGTCGGTCTTGGTCACCACCAGGCGATCGGCGATTGCCGCCTGCTTCCGGCTCTCCTCGTGCGTGTCGAGTTGCTCCGCCCCGAAAAGCGCGTCGACGGTCGTTACGACATTGGCGAGGCGTACCTGGCGGAGAAGCATCGGGTCGCCGGTGAGTGTTTGCGCTATTGGGACCGGATCGGCCAGTCCGGTCGTTTCCAGAAGGATCCTGTCGAACGGCGGAACATTCCCCCGGGAGCGGCCGTCTATGAGATCGCGCAGCCCTTTCCGGAGGTCTTCGCGTATGGTGCAGCATATGCACCCGTTCCGCAGCGCCACCGCCGTTTCGGCGACGTTTCGGACGAACAGGTGGTCGAGGCCGACTTCTCCCAGTTCGTTTATGAGGACGGCCACGCGCGGACCCTCGTCGCCGGTCAGCAGTTTTTGCAGAAGCGTGGTTTTGCCGCTGCCTAGGAAGCCGGTCAAAACCGTCACCGGCACCCTGTCGCGGGAGGTCGAACTCATGTCCGGCTCCGAAGCTCGTCAAGAAAGCCGTCGTCCAGGGGGTCGACCCGCTTGAGGCCGATGGCGTCCGCCGCGAGCCAGACGTGGGCGAGATCGTCCACCAGTTTCGTCCGGCCGGTCGGCCCCTGAAGCATCAGCTTCGCTCCGAAGTCCCGGAGCCTCGCTCCCGTCCGCGCCAGAATACGGTTGACGAGCCGGATCCGCCGCTGGCGCTCCGCCGCCCCGGTCACCCGTTTGTCGGCCCCGATGCCGTCGGGACCGTCCGCCCGCTCGAGCCATTCCGATCCGCCGCTCAACACGCCGCAGGCGCCGCACATGACGCTTCCATTTCACGAGGCAATCCCCGCCTCGCCGCGGGGCGGCGGGGCGGGGGACTAAAGGTCGTCTTGCTACAAGCCGCTTGGACCGCCGACTTCCTTGCCGGAACCGAACGGCGCACGCTTCCGGAAATCGTCGGCCATGTATTCCATCGTCACCATGCGTACGCCGGAATGCGAGAGCATGTAGTCGATGAGGCGCTCCACCATCATCAGAACGTGGGGCTTGCCCGAGGCGTCCGGGTGGATGGTCACCGGGAAGACCGCGTAATCGTGGTGCCGGTAGACCCAGTCGAATTGGTCCTTCCAAATCTCCTCCAACTGACGACCGGTGATCCAGCCGTGGCTGTTCGCCGACGCCTTCACGAACATGACCGGCGGTGCGTCGTCCAGCCACCAGCTGGCGGGTATTTCGACGATATCGACCAATTTGCCCGGTTTCCAGGGCTTCATCCAGTCCTTGGCGGGCCCGGTGTAATTGATCTTGGTCCAACTGTCTCCGACCCGCAGGTAATAGGGATGGTAATCGTCCTCCATCAGGCTGCTGTCGTAGGTTATGCCGTATTTTCCGAGCAATTCAATGGTGTTGGGGCTCAATTCCCACCAGGGCGCCATGTATCCCCTGGGGGACTTTCCGGTGAGCTTCTTGACCACGGAAATCGTCTTGTCGAGAACCTCCTCCTCCTGTTCGCGGGTCATCGCCAACGGATTTTCGTGCATATAGCCGTGGATGCCAATCTCGTGCCCCGACTTCACCAGCATTTCGGCCGCCTTGGGGAAGCTTTCCATCGAGTTTCCGGTGACGCCCCAGGTGGTCTTGATGCCGTAGCGGTCGAACATCTCCAGCAGGCGGGGCACGCCCCGTTTGGCGCCGAAGACGCCGCGCGAAATGTCGCAGGGCGAATCCTCGCCGCCGAAGGAGCCGATCCACAGGGAGACGGCGTCGAAATGGGGGTTGAAGCAAACCTGGATTTCCTTTTGCGTTGCCATGTCGCTCTCCTTTACGCATATTGCCCGAATGCGGGCAATGCCTTCTTGCGCATCGGCCTCTCGACCCGCGTTCCGGCCGACCGCGTCCCGCCCCAATCCATTTATCTCAAGCGCTTTCGCGCGTCGGCCGCGTCACGCCTCCGCCCGGGCCGGCTTTTGGAAAAAACCGAGCCCGGCCTTGCACAGCAGCCCCACGACCACGCCGGCGACTAGCGTCAGGCCGGTGGGAACGAGATTCCCGCCGTTCTGCGAGAAGACGCAGGCGATCGCGCCGAACGCCGCCGCCAACTTGTTGACCAAATATTTGTCGGGAACGAGCATATGCGCAATGCAACAGGACGGCGTTGCGATTGTGATGGTGGCGGCGGTCGCCAGCGGGGCGGAGAGCCCGAGTTTGGAAAACACGCCGATGAGGAACAGGTAGAACAGCCCCCAGACGAGGCCGGCGATATTGGTGGCGCAGAAGCTCGCCAGATCCTTGAGTTCCGCTCCGGCGGCGAAATAGAGCGGCATCGACACGAAAGACATCCACATGACGCCGTACTTGGCCAGGGGGCTCGCGAGATACGCGAACGCGAACAGCGCGACCACGAGCCCTATCCAAAGACACCAAAGAACAACGACCTTTTTCGACATTATCGTTCCTTTCCCCTTCTTCCCCGATAAATGGGCCACCGGCCCGCGGTCGAGCGCCTTGGGAACGGCCGGCCGGGCTCGAACGGCATGACGCGGCGCCGCGGACTTCGCGCGCGTGGCCGGAAACCAGGAGCTTGGCGGCGGAGGCGATGGTCTTGGCCGCCGCGATTTTCATGTTTTGGGCGGACCCTTATCGCCTTCGCGCGAACGTTGAGAGCGTCCCGGAGCATGAAGTGGAAGCGCGGGACGTTGTCGATCCGGTCGGGGGTAGTCGAGTCGGACCTGCCGGCGCCCATGATCGGCGCCCCGGCCTAGCGACTTTCGAATGGCGATCCCGGATCTCCCGGCGCGTGTACAAGCTCATCGCGCCCCGCCGGGAGGCTGTGTTGTTGCCTGAATCGGATCGCGCCGGGAGGACTCGGCCCTACTCGAACCGTTCCGACGCCATTATCGCCGACAGGGCGAGGAGTTTGATGTGCTCGGGGAGGGACGAGGCGACCATGTATTCCTCGTCCGTGTGCAGGTTCGCGCCGATCGGTCCCATGCCGCAAATCGTCGGGACGCCGGCGCTGGCGGTTATTCCGGAATCGGCGGGGCCGCGGATGTCGATGCCCTGGACCTCGAGCCCGAGCGCTTCGCCAGCCTCGCGCACCAACGAAAAGAGCTTGGCGTTGTCCCCGCTTTTTCTGAAGGGCAGGAAACCGGCGGGATCGGTCATGATCGCGCGTATGCCGCCGGCATTGGCTTTTTGAACGATTTCCCGAACCCTGCCGATCAAGTCGGCCTGCTGGCCAAGGGTCGAAAAGCGCGTGTACACCTTGGCGCGGGCGTGTTCGGGTACGATGATGGCGCCGCTTCCGCCTTCGACCACGCCGACGTTCACGTTCATGCCGGCGGGGTCGTCGGAAAGGGCGGCCAGTTCCAGGGTGATCGCGGCTAGCGCGTTGACGGCGGAGACGCCGTCCGGGAAGTTGTTGCCGGCGTGGGCCGCCTTGCCGAACACCTCGATGTCGAACAGCGCGCCGCCGTCCCGGGAGGTGACGACCGCCCGGCCCGGCCTGGCGGGCTCGAGCGAAAACACCGCCTTGGCGTGTTTGCTCTTTTCCGCCAGAATCGGCGCGGAGACGCCGGAACCGATCTCCTCGTCCGAGGAGATGGCGATTTCCAGCGGTATGGTCCCGATTTCCTCCCGCAGCGCGAGAATGGCCTTGATCGCGAAAAGCCCGCAGGCGATGCCGCCCTTCATGTCGGCCACCCCCGGGCCCCGGCAGACGTCGCCGTCGATCCGGAACGGCCTGGCGGCGGCGGTGCCGGCCGGAAATACGGTATCGCGGTGACCGATCAAAAGCACGCGCCTGGCGGCCGGATCGGTTCCCGGCGCTAGCACCGTCAATGGATAGCCGGCTCCCTCGCGGCAATGCTTGGTCGCCGCGCAGCCCATGCTCTCGAGCTGGTCGGCGAGATAGTCCCCGAGCCTGTTCACGTCTCCGGTGTCGTAGCTGCCGCTGTCCTGATCGACTAGGCGTTCGAGCATGGCGAACATCGCGGTTTTTTGGGAATCGACGAATTGATCCAGTTTCCTCCGCAGGGCGCGCGCATCCATCGTAATCTCCCGTACACAAAGTGATTTTCAGCGATAAACCCGTTCCAACCGCTTATGCCGGCCTCTCACGCCTCGGACGCGAGGCGGTACGACCGCCATTCCGATTCGCACGGATTTCCCGGGGCGATCCAAATCTCGCGCTCCGCGAGATCGGCGAGAAATCCGAATATGGTGCAATACCTCGACCATTCCGCGTCGCGTTCGTCCTCGTGGCTGCAGACGCTGTCGGGGTAATTGACGTGATCCGCCATGATTTCGAACAAACTCTCGCGGGTCAGCCGGCCCCGCCGTTCCTCGAGCAGCATTTTCGCGCGGTGGTACCGCGGAAAGCTGCACGGGAACTGCGCCTTCAGCTTGTCCTCGGGCGCGAGAATGGGCGACAGGAAATGGTTGCCGTGGGCGAGAGGCGCGTGCTCCGCGAACGATACGTCGAAATTTTCGGGCGTGAATTCGAGATTCAGCGCCATCCCCTCCGCCGAACCGATGATGAAGTTGGCGCATCCGGCGCGCTCGGTCTTCGACACCGCCTCGATTGAGTCGGATATTTTGACGCTATTCATGATGCCCCGGTAGATAAGGTGGAGCGGAGTCCCCAATTTTCCCCAGCCGATGCCGAGCGCGTTCATGCCGCAGCCGATGCCGGCCGCGTTCACTCCCTTGCCGCCTATGAGCCCGGCCTCGCAGGCCATGATGAGGGAGGGCAAGGGGCGCTGGTGGAGTTCGACGACGACGCAGGCATCCTGCGCCGGTCTAAGCCAATCCCAGGTCTGGGCGATGTATGTTTTCTTGTCGGCGGCGGCTTCCGGCGGAACAATCGCCGACGTGCAACCGTCCGGCGGGGCGAACATGAGTTCGCTCCGGCAGTTTAGGGCGAGTATGTCTTCGTAGGTAAAGCCCGATCCCTCGGCGATGCCCCGCATCTCGCCTATGGCGTCCGGCAGGTATTGCCCGATGAACGGCTCGAACCCCTTCGCCTTCTTGATCGCCTGTTCCCAGGTCATGGAGGCGTAGGCGGAAAAAAGCTTCCGGTATAGCAATAGGCTGGCGCCGATGCGGTCCGCCGCGCCCTCTCCGTATTGCCTCCCTCTGGCGGAAGGATCGCCGGCGATTCGAATAAAGGGAAAATTGGCCACCATGGATGGACCTCCCGGCAGTGAAGACTCGCGCGCGCCGGAACCGGCACGACTACGCCGGTCCGATCGCTTTTTGCGGCGCGATCGTGTTTTCCTATGTCTTTTTCGAGCCGGATTGGCGGAATGAATTTCGCGGGCCGCTTTCTTGCCGCAAGCGGAAACTGGACTTGACGGGCCCCAAACCGGTGATGCGAGATGCGGGGGGCGAAAATTCCGCGAAAAGGATTTGCCGGCTCTTGACAAAAAAAAGTATAGCGATTTTTGCGGCCATGTCAACAGTTGTAATAAAAAATTTACAAATTATTACAACAAGAGGGATGAATTGAAGTTAGGCAAAAAACCCCGGCGAAAAGTTCGGTACGGGCGAATAATTTCGCTACCAAAACACTGTTAGAGGCTGTTGTTAAATGCCGGATCGTCCGGGTTATACCGCGTCAAAAGTCGCTTCCCGGATGATTTTTGCCCTTGACCTCCGGCCAAAAATCATCCCGCCGGCGCCTTTTTCCTTGTCCAACCCGGACGATCCGGCATTTAACAACCGCCTCTTAGGCAATGGAAGCGGAATGGGGACATGAACGAAGCGGACGGCGCGAGCGTGGAGAGGTTGTAAAAACTTATAATAATTTGCAAAAAGATGTTGATCCACAAGGAAATCAAACCTACCGCCGTTCGCTTTCCTTTATGGTTTCGGGGCTTGCGTGCGGCGGCGAATTTTGGCGAGACCGCTTGTTTTTCCCGAGCCGGCGAAAGACAATCTCCTTGCAAGGTAAGTCGACTTTTAGAGCGTGTTGTTAAATACCGGATCGCCCGGGTTAGACAAGGAAAAAGTCGCTGGCAGGATGATTTTTGGCCGGCGGTCAGGGGTAAAAATCATCCGAGAAGCGGCTTT
>JAISYD010000038.1 GCA_031270145.1 Planctomycetota bacterium | reverse complement strand
CCGCAGGGCCCTGGCGTATTTGCGGTGCTCGCGCATCATGTTTTCGGCGGCGTCCCGGCTGGCGACGTAGGTCTGGCCGTAGATCAGCTTGCAAAAGGCCAGGTTGTCCCACAGCATGGACGCGGTTTCGAGTATCTTGTTCAGCCGGGAGGCGCGGTAGATGGCGAAATGGAAGCGCCGATTCTGGATAAACACCTCCTGGGCGGTCGGCTTGCCCTCGCGCATCACCGTTTCGAATTCGTCCTGGACGCGGACGACCTCGGCGATGTCCTCTTCGCTGGCGTTGAGGCAGGCGTGATAGCCCAGCAAAGGCTCCAGCGCCTTGCGCATCATGTAGATTTGGGTGATGTCGGATCTGGACAGGGTCGCCAGCCGGGATCCGGCGTAGGGCACCGACTCGACGACGCCCAGCTTCTCAAGATTCTTCAGCGCCTCGCGGATCGGCATGCGGCTGACGCCCAGGAGCCGCGCCAGTTCTTCCGTGACCAGTTTCTGGCCCATATGCAGCCGGCCGTCGAGGATCCAGTTCATCAACTGTTCCATGACCAGTTCCGGCACCCGCTGCGCCTGGATCTTGACCGGGGCGGCCATCCCGCCTTCCTCGGCCGCAACCCCTTGCCGCCTGTCCAGCCCCCGCCTGGCGATCATAGGCCGAGCTTCGCGGCGACGGCCTTGAGATAGGCGATTTTCGCCGTCTCCTCGACAAGTTCAGCCGTGTGTTCGGCGTTTACGGCATCCGCCGCTCCCGCCACGACGCCGTGATCGACCAGCAAAAACGCGGGCAGATCCGGCGTGGCGTCGTAGATGGCCTTGACCAGCGGGAAGTCCTCGGTCCGCACCATCGGCGACGGGACGTTCAGGGCGGGGATCTCCGCCGGCAGCTTCAATTTGGCGTGCCAGGTGGTTAGCGGAAGCGCCTTGCCGGTCGCGGCCCAGGCTATGGCGTAGGGCGAGTGCGCATGGACGACCGCGCCCATCCAGGGGCAGATGCGGTAGAGGTAGCCGTGCAGCAGCGCCTCGCGGGTCGGTTTGCCGGCGCCTTCCACCAGCTTGCCGTCGAAATCGGCGACGACGAAGCCGTCGACGGAGCTGTCCTCGAACGAGCTGCCGCTGGCCTTGACCAGCATCAGCTCCCTGCCCGGGATCCGGGCGCTGACGTTGCCGCCGGATCCCGTCTGAATGCCCCGGCGGTACGCGCGCTTCGCCGCCAGCGCCAACCCCTCCCGCAATTCCAGCCAACCCGGCATGCTTGTCCCTCGCTCCCTTTCTCCATCCGCCGGCGGTTTCGCCCGGTTTCATTTCCCCTTCCACAACGGGACGACGTCGCGGATAATCCGGTTGAAGTTGTCCGCGTCCCAGGCGGCGCGGCCGATGAACAGTCCGTCCACCGCCGGCATGGCGATGAGTTCCGGCGCGTTTTGCCGGTTGACGCTGCCGCCGTAGAGGATCGGCGCGGCGCCGCCGGCGTCCTCGCCGAACAATTCCACCAGGACGCGGCGGATGGCCTGGTGCCTCTCCTCCGCGTATTCCCTGGACGCCGGCACGCCGGAGGCGCCGATGGCCCACACCGGTTCGTAGGCGATCCACAATCCCCCGGCCTGCTCCGCCGTCACGCCCCGCAGCCCGATCTTCAACTGGATGCGGAGAATCTCGTCCGAAATCCCCGCCTCCTTCTGATCCCCCGTCTCGCCGACGCACAACAGCGGCGTGAAGCCGTGCCGGAGCGCGCAGCGCGTCTTGAGGTTTTCCTGCTCGTCCGTCTCTCCCAGCCCATGGCGGCGTTCGGAATGTCCGATTTCCACCACTTTCACCCCGACTTCCTTAAGCATCAGCGGGGAGATTTCGCCGGTGAACGGGCCCTCGTCCTCCCAGCCCATATTCTGGGCGCCCAAGGAAATCCCGGCGGCGGCGGCGTGTCTCGCGGCCGTCTCCAGGCTGGTGAAGGATGGGATGACGAACAGTTCCAGCGCCTCCCGGGCCAGGTCGGCGGTGTTTTGCCCGAGTCGGTCCAGGAACGCCGCCGTCTGGGCCCCGGTTTTGTACATCTTGGTGTTGGTGCCGATGTAAAGCTTGTCGAGGCGCGCCATGCCGGAGTCCCCCGCCTACTTCAAGTTGGCGTTTTCAATGTCGATTATTTCCCGCACCTTCGGGGTGGAGGAGCCGTCCTTGAATTCGAGGCTCAGCCATTCGCCCAGGATCTTCTTGGCCAGTTCGTGGCCGATGACCCGTTCGCCCATGCAGATGACGTTGCCGTTGTTGGACAGGATGGAGCGCTCGGCGGAGAAGTTGTCGTGGCAGACGGCGGCCCGGATGCCCTTGAACTTGTTGGCGGTCATGCACATGCCGATGCCGGTGCCGCAGACGAGGACGCCTCTTTTGCTGAAGCCCGACTTCTGGATGCTTTCGCAGGCCCGCTTGGCGACGGTTGGGTAGTTGGTCGGGTCGTCGGCGCTGTCGCAGCCCATGTTCTCGACGCTGTGGCCCTTGTCCTCCATGAACTTGATGAGCGCGTTCTTCAGGGGAACGGCGGCGTTGTCGCAGCCGACCACGATGGTCATCTTCCCTGGCATGTGCAATCCTTTCTGTCTGTCCCGTTTCGGGGCGCGCCGCAAAAGCGCGGCCGGAATTTTCTTTGCCGATATTGCCCTCAGGCGCGCCAGGCGCCCCGGCGCTTCCCGCGCCGCGCTATCCCCAACGCTCCAGGGCCGCCCGCAGCCCCTCGTCGTCGGCCGCCGCTTCCGCCAGGGGAATTCCCCTGGCGCTGGCCGCCACCGCCGCCATGGCGGTCCTGGCCCCGACGGTCGTACCCATGGGATGCCCCTGGATGGCGCCGCCGATGCCGATAATGGTGTCAGGCCCCAATTCCTCCTGCAGCTTGGCCTGGTTGACTGGCGTCACCCCGCCGCCGACCGCCGTCAGGATGGGCCGGGTGGCGCGCATGGGCAGGCGCTGCGCCTGCACCGTGCGGTAAAAATCGTACCTGGCGGCGGCGTCCGAGCGGTTCGGGAACATGGTCATGACGGCGTGGGCGCCGGCGAGGCGCGGCAGGATGCCGAGGAACACGCTGTTGGCGATGCCGCCCCGCTCCCAGCCCATGACTCCGACGCCGGCGTAATGCGCCATGATGAACAGCCGCTCGCCGAATTCATCCGCCAGTTCCGCCAGGGCGTCGAGCCCGCAGAACACGAAATTGACCAGGCAGGCCCTGGCTCCGGCTTCGCTGACCGCCTTCGCGTTTTCGCGCATTTGCCTGGGAGGCCCCGAGATGTTGGGCAAATAGGCGGTGAGCCGGCCGGACGTCTCCCGCGCTTGTTCCGCCGCCTTGAGGTAGGCCGCGGTGCGTTTCGCCACGGGGTTGTAGGCGGGGGAGCCCAGGAGTTCGTCGTCCTTGATCAGATCGACGCCGCCCTTGGCCGCCTCGAGAAACAGTTTCGCCCCCTCCTCCGGCGTGAAGCCGGCGCAGGGCTTGATCATGTTGAGGACGAGCGGGCGATTCTTGACGCCGGTGAGGGCGCGGAGTTCCCCGATGCCCTGCTTGGGGCCGGGATAGGCGTCGGCGGCCGCGCCAGACAATTCCAGATCGACCAGCCGGGCGCACAGCGCCGTGGAAACGTCGTTGCCGACCAGCGCGGTCATGAGCATGGCGAGGCTGCCGCCGAAGTTTTCCCTCGGAAAGGCGAGCCGCAACAGGAAGGTCGGTCCCCCCTCGGCGTCGCCCGCCTGGACGACTTGCAGCGCCCGCGCCTGGCGCCGCTCGATCATTTCGTTGGAGATGCCCGGAACCTCGATCCAGGTGCCGACCGACTGCCCGACCGCGAAGGCCCCGGCCTTGGCGAGGATGTCGGCGTGGCTGGCGCCGTAAACGAGGTAGCTTGCGACGATGTGGTCGCCGTCGGCGTGTTCGGGGCGGTCATGGGGATAGGAGAAGTAGTTAAGCATTTTAGCCGATCGCTTTGCGCCGCCGCAGCTCGTCCAGCATGGCGTGGGCCGCCTTTACGCCCCATTCGGCGTCGTCCAGGTTGCCCTCTATCCGCTCGATCCGGACGTTCGGTCCTGCGTTGCGCGCAATGGTTTCCAATAACGCCCGATCCGTCTCCGGGGCGTATAGGTTGCCGCCGGGACGGGTGTTTTTGCGCATGCCCTCGGTGGGGAGGATGAGCCGCGCGCCCTTTTTCGCCAGGTTCAGGCGGTTGGCGAATATCCTGCCCACCTCCGCCGCCTCGTCCGGGAGTATCTTGATGTGGGCGAGGAGGGGGTTGTGCAAGTTGTAAATGCGCTCGTCCATGCGCGCAGGCAAATTGTCCACCGGAAAGTCGATAAAGTCAAGGCCGCCGGTGGACGCCACTAGCGGAATGCCCAGGCGGGCGGTTTTTTCCAGCCGCTTCAGGGCACCGAACGAGAAGCCGCCGCCGAAATATTCGGCGGTGATTTCGTGGGTGGTGAGGTCGAGGACGCCGTCGAGGATGCCGTCCTCGGCCATCTGTTCCATGACCCGGCCGCCGGCGCCGGTGGCGTGGAAGCCGATGGTTTCAATGCCGTGCCGTTCCAATTCCCCGGCCGCGGCCGCGGCGCCGTCGTTCGTCACCCCCATCAGGGTGAGGCCGACGACCGGTTTGCCGCCCTTCCGTACCGGCGTCCCCGCATGCCTGGCGATGCCGGCCACGGCGGCGCAGGCATTGGCGAGGATGACCCGGGTGACCGGGTTGATGCCGGTGAAGTCGGAGATGGACGGGATGAGGACGATGTCCTTGTCGCCGGCGACGCTGCCGAAGCTGCGCTCGCCGCTGGCGACGGTGGAGGCGAGGACGGTGGGAAAGCCGATGGGCAGGGCTTGCATGGCCGCCGCCGCCACCGACGTGTTTTGGATTCCGCCGGCCGACAGCATTCCGTCGAATCGGCCCTCGCGGTACAATTTCAGTACCGTCGCCTTGGCGGCCGGGGCGACGAGCGCCATGAGGTCGCCCTTCGGCCGGTCGCGGATTTCCTCCCACCTCAGGCCGGCGTTCAGGAACACCTCCTCGCGGCTGACGTCGGCGCCGGCGGGCTGGCCGGGGCCGATCGATATGTCGATGACCAGGGACGAGAAGCCGGCGCGGCCGAGGCGCTCCCGCATGAACTCCACTTCCTTGAGCTTGGTGTCGCAACTGGCGATGATGCCGATGGTTTTCATGGCGCCCTTGCGTTACGGGAAATGCGGATCGGGGGAGGGGAGCCTTTCCGGCGAAACGCTCCTCCCCCGGCGCGTCCCGTCTTTTTATTTTTTGCCGCCGATGATTGGGTTTTCCTTGATCCGGTCGAGAATCTTGATGTCGTGGCAGAGCAGAAGGTGGTTGAGCGATTTGGCGCGGGCCTTCTGGCTGGCGATGGCGCGCCAGGCCTCGACGATGTTGTAGAAGCGGCCGGGCGGGGTGATGTCGTAATGCAGTTCCGGCACCGGGTTCAGGTTGCCGAGGACGAAAATGGAGTCGCCGGCGCAGATGTACTTGTCGCCGTCGGCGCAGTCGACCTCGACCGACATGTGGCCGGGGGAGTGGCCGAAGGATTCGAAGACGCGGACGCCCTCCATGATTTCGGTCTCGCCCTCGACCATTTGGATGTTCAGGCCGGCGATGGGGGGGGCGATGCCGAGGGCCGGGAACTCGTAGGACTTGTAATACAGCGGGATCGGGTTGCGGGCGAAGTCGAGTTCGCGCCGGTGGGCGACCAGGCGGGCGTGGGCGAACTTGTCGGCGAAAAACATGTGGTCCCAGTGCAGATGGGTGAAGACGACGATGTCGACGTCGGTCGTTTTGTGGCCGGCGGCCTTCAGGCGGGACTCGATATCCTGCCCCTCCTCCTGCCAGGAGCCCGGATGGTGGTATTTGTTGGCGCGTTCGGTGGGAGCCATGCCGGTGTCGACGAGGAGAAGCTTGCCGCCGCCCTCGACCAGGTAGGTAACCACCGGCAACGGCACCTTTTCGTTCGGCACGTCCTTGAGGAACGGCTGGACCGAGTGGTGGTAATGGTACTGGAATGGGTTGGTGGGGACGTGGCCCGTGTTCAGGGGCCTGATGGTCAACTTCGGCATGGCTTTCCTTTCTGTGCCTGTTTCCGATGAATCCCGTCGCTTCGCGGGAGTTGGGCGCCGATCCGGATTCACGCGCCGGAGCCGCTTCGGCCGGCGCTTCCGGCCGATTTGCCGCCCACCCGCTCGCCGCGGGCCCGGGACGCGGAGTCGACAAGCACCATGGCGATAATGGCTACGCCGACGACCATGGGCTGGGCGGTGGAGGGGATGCCCTCCAGGTTCATGATGTTGACGATGACGGTGAGGAACAGGGCGCCGACGGCGGTGCCGGACACGCCGCCCTCGCCGCCGAGCATCGAGGTGCCGCCGACCACCACCGCCGCCACCGTCTGCAGCCCGAAGGCGTCGCCCATGGCCGCCTCGGCGGCGTTGAGGCGGGCGGACATGAGCAGTCCGCCGAAGGCGGCCGTCATGGAGCAGAATATGAAGGCGCTGTACACGGTGCGATCGACGTCCATGGCCGAGTAAAGGGCGGCCTCGGCGTTGGAGCCGTAGGCGTAGAGATCGCGTCCCCAGGTGGTGCGCTGCAGGAGGAACCAGGCCAGGAGGACCACTAGCGCGGCCATGATGGTGATGACCGGGACGAAGCCGATGTACCCGACGCCGAACCAGGTGAAGCCCGACGGTAGGCCGAAGATCACGGCGCCGGCCATGACGATGATCGAAACGCCCTTCAGCACCCAGTTGCTGGCGTAAGTGGCGACGAACGAGGGCAGCCGCACCGCCGCCACCAAAAACCCGTTCAGGAGGCCCACCAGGGCGCCTAGGAGCAGGCCGATGGGGAAGATGGCGATGAAGGGGACGTCTTTCTTAAGCAGTTGCGAGCAGACGCAGCCCACGAAAGCCGCCGTCTGGCCCACCGACAGATCCATGCCGCCGGTGATGAGCACGGCGGTGAGGCCGGTGGACAGGATCAACAGGAGGCTCGCCTGTCTAAGGACGGTCCAGAAGTTGTCCGAAGTCCGGAACTCCGGCGATTTCAGCGAATAGAGGAGGACCGCCAGCATCAGGGCGATGACGCAGAAAAACGGCCGCGATTGCCGGAAGCCCCGCCAAATGTTCTTCATCTTCTTCGTTCGCTCCGCATGGACGATGGCGCTTTTCCGGTTCTTCCCGGGGAGTCAGTCCCGCCCGCGCCGCACCAGGCCGTCGACGACGATGGCCAGCATGACGATGGACCCGATGATGGCGTTCTGGTACATGGCTGAAATGCCGTGGTAGTTGAGGCCGTTGCGCAGGGACATCAGGAACAGCACGCCGATGATGGTGCCGGTGACGCCGCCGCGGCCCTCGCGCAGGGAAGTGCCGCCCAGGAGCGTCGCCGCCACCGCCTCGAATTCCCAGCCCATGGCGCCGATGGGCTGGCCGGACTCGACGCGGCAGGCGGTCAGCAGGCCGCAGACGCCGGCCAGGAACCCGGCGTAGGCGTAGGTCTTGACATAGCTCCCGGCGATGCTGATGCCGGCCAGGGCCAGAGCCTCCTGGTTGCCGCCAAGGCCGAAGATGTTGGTCCCGAATTTGGTCCGGTACAAAAGGATCCAGGTCAGGGCGAAGGCGCCGGCGGCGATGATCACCGGCATCCGGGTGAAGATCATCACCCCGTTGGCTATGAAGCCGGGCAGCGGCGGGCTGGCGGCGAGATTGGTTTCCATCACCCATTCGAAAATCGGGTGATAGTGGTAGATGGACGAGCCGGCGGTGAGGAGCAGCGCCGTCGACATGGCGACGTTCTGCGTGCCGAAGGTGGCGATGAACGGCGGGATGCGGCCCTTCGAGACCAGCAGCCCGTTCAGGGAGCCGATGGCCACGGCCGCCGCCAGCCCAGCGGCCGCCGCGGCGTAAATGTTGACTCCGCGGTTGGCGAGCAGCACCCACACCACCGTAACCAGGCTCACCTGCGCGCCCAGGGACAGATCGGTGCCCTGGGTAAGCACGATCAGGGTCTGCGCGAAGGAGAGGATCATCAGGGGCGCCGACTGGACCAGGATGTTGCCCAGGTTGCCCCGCCCGAGATAGTTGAGGTTGCCGTTGAAATGGTAGTCGATGGCGCTGAAAACCAGCATCTGCAGCAGGAGCATCCACAGCCCCGGCGGCAACTCCTTCAGCCAAACGGCGAACGGATGCCTGGCTTTCGGCTTTCCGCCGCCTGCGCGGTTGTCCGAGGCGTCCGCCCCGCGCGCCTGGGTCGTCATTTCGCGGCGCCCTCCCTGATGCCGAGCATCATCGCGCCGATGTCCTCCTGGTTCCAGTTGTCGCCGCCGCGCCCGACCTCGTGGGTGATCCTGCCGTTATGCATGACATAGATGCGATCCGACATGCCGATGACCTCGGGCAGTTCGGACGAGATCATGAGGATGGCCTTGCCCTGGTTGGCGAGGTCGTCCATCATGGCGTATATTTCCATCTTGGCGCCGACGTCGATGCCGCGGGTCGGTTCGTCGAAAATGATGATGTCGGGGTCGTTGGACAGCCACTTGGCGAGCACCACCTTCTGCTGGTTGCCGCCGGACAGGAGGCGGCAGGGCCGGTGGACGTCGGGCGAGGCGATGCGGTATTTCTGCCGGTACTCGCCGCAAATCCGGTACATCTTCTTGTAGTCGATAAGGTGCCTGGGGAAATACTTCCTGAGGCTGACGGCCATGATGTTCCAGGCGATGGAGTCCTTGAGGGCCAGCCCCTGGCGCTTGCGGTCCTCGCTGACCATGCCCATGCCCTTCCGGACCATGCGCCGCGAATTGTTGTTGCGGACGATCCGCTCGTCTCCGACGTGGAGCTCGCCGCCGGCGATGGGATCGATGCCGAAAAGCAGCCGCGCCAGCTCGCTGCGGCCGGCGCCGACCAGTCCGGCCAGGCCGACGATTTCGCCGCGCTGGACCTGAATGGAAACCCCGCGGACGCGGCCGGCCCGGTCGCTGATGTTTTCCGTCCGCAGCGCCACGCCGCGCCGCCGGCTGTCGGAGCGGTGGTAGACCTGGGAGATGTCGCGGCCCACCATCATGTTGACCAGCTCCTCCGGCGACTTGTCGCCGACGCCGATGACGCCGATCCTCCTGCCGTCGCGCAGCACGGTGATGCGGTCGCCGATGCGCTTGAACTCCTGCATGCGGTGGGAGACGTAGACGATGCCGATGCCGGCGGCCCTAAGTTTCCGGATTTGCTCGAACAGGGAGGAGATTTCCCTCTCCGACAGGGTGGAGGTCGGCTCGTCGAAGACTACCGCCTTCGGTTTGAAGGACAGGGCCTTGGCGATTTCCACCATTTGCTGTTCGGCCACGGACAGCCGCTTCACCATGGATCGGACATTGATGTAGTCGCAGTTGAGGCTGGCCAGAATGTCCCGCACCTCCTCTTCCATCCGTCCCTTGTCGATAAGCCCGAATCGGGTCCGGTATTCGCGGTTCAGGAAAATATTCTGCGCCACCGAGAGGTAGGGCACCAGGGTGAATTCCTGGTACACGGCGGCGATGCCCTTTTCGAGGGCGTCCTTGGCCTCGGTGAAGCGGACCTTCTCCCCCTGGAAGATTATCTCGCCCTCCTCGGGGACGTAGGCTCCCAGGAGGCATTTGGCCAGGGTGCTCTTCCCGGCGCCGTTTTCGCCCACCAGGATGTGGACTTCGCCCGCCCGCAGATCGAAATCGACGTTGTCGAGGGCCCGGACGCCCGGGAAAACCTTGGTTATGCCCCGGGCGATCAGTATGGCGTCCATCGGCTTGCCTCCCGGCCGCGCCTCCCGGCGCCGGCGGGCCGCGGCGGTTGCCGGATCCTGGCGGGCGCGGTCTTTTGGGACGGCCGCGCCCGCCAAAATCGTTTCGGGTTGCTTTATTTCCACCAGGCGATGTCGGCGATGTACTTGTCGACGTTGTTCTTGTCGATGAGCGGGTCGTCGTCCCGCGAGGGGAAGGGGACGAAGTACTTCGGGGGCTTGCTGCCGTCGTTCAGGTTTTTGACGAGGTAGGCGCAGGCCAGGTAGGCGGAGCCGAATGGGTCGGTGTTGTAGGACATGAGCATGTCGCCGTCGCGGATGGCGGCGGCGCCGTCCTGGTTGCCGTCGAAGCCGACGATCAACACCTTGCCGTCGAGGCCGGCGGCCTTGACCGCCTGCACGGCGCCGATGGCCATTTCGTCGTTGAGGCCGAAAATGGCGGCCACGCCCTTGTGGCGCTGCAGGAGGTTCTCGGCCACCTGCATGCCCTCGACGCGCTTGAAATTGGCGGTCTGGGAGGCCACGATCTCAATCCCGGGGAACTTGTCGAGGGCGATCCGGATGCCTTCGAGGCGTTCGATGGCGTTCTGGGCGCCGGGGGGGCCCTCAAGGATGATGACCTGGCCCTTGCCGCCCAGTTTCCTGGCGACGGCCTCGGCGATCACCACGCCCGTCTCATAGTAGTCGACGCCGGTGCGCAGGAAGGTCTCGATGGCGGCGGGGGTGCCGATGGTGGCGACCGGGATGCCGGCGCGCATGGCTTTGCGGACGCCGGGCATGATGCCGTTGGTGTCGACGCAATGGACGATGAAGGCGTCGACGCCCTTCTGGATCAGGTCTTCCATGATCTTGACCTGCTCCTCGACCGAGTCGTTGGTGGCGGGGGCCATCAGGACGGAATCGAAGCCCATGTCCTTGCCGGCCTTTTCAGTGCCCTTGAGGTTGCCGACCATGTAGGGGTTGGTGGAGTTCTTGACGATGCAGGCGATGGTGTAGCGCTTGTTGGCCTTGACGTCGGAGGCGATGCTGGGGCCGATGCCCGTGGTGGGGAGCTCGGCGGCGCCGGCGAATGCGGCGGACAGCATGGCCGCTGTTAAAAACGCTGACAAGACTTTCCTCATTGTAACCCTCCAGCATTTGGGAAGCGCCGCCAAAAAGCGGAAGGCGCGGCAAAAGGCGCCGAATCGCTTCCTGGCAATCCTTCCCCGGGACAAAACAGGCCGCCGGAACCCGGTTTCCGGAGCCTGTCGCAACCAGAGCGGAACGTGTTGCAAATGCATGCCGAACGTAAAGAGATATTTAGGCTCAATTTTCGGGACTAGGCGGCGTTTCCGTGACGACGGCGAACGGCAAAGAGGGTAAGCTTTTTTTGAACGGATTGGATAAAATATCCAAAATCCAGTTTGGCACTTTACCTCCGTAAACGAAAAAAGTCAAGTACAAATGCGGATTTTTTAATTTTGCTGTAATCTCAAAGTATAAGGGTGGTTGCCTCAATGTCGCCGTCATTGTGCGGCGCATCCGGCAATCCTTTGCGCGGGTTTGATCTTTTCGTCGGTCAACGGGGCGGGTAATCCTCTTCCTTGCCTGTTTGTTGGCTCGGGTGGAATTTTAAAGCTTTGCACTATCGGTCTGTCCCGGCGGCATTTGGCGACGGCGCGGCAATTCCGCTTGAACGCGTCTTTTGCGGTCTACGGCTGTATGCCAAAAGAGCGGCGGTCGGAAAAGACCGCCGCCGCTCTTTTGCGCCATCCCCGCTTCCTTGGCTTCCGGCTTCTCAAGCGCTATACGCTTTTCCGATCAACTCTTGCATATAGGCGGAAAAATTTGTGCT
>JAISYD010000001.1 GCA_031270145.1 Planctomycetota bacterium | reverse complement strand
TTTTCGACCGCGCCGCCGCGACGCTGGCCAGGCACAGCCGGGTCAACCTGGCGGTGGCGGTGGACACTCCGCGCGGGTTGATGGTGCCGGTGGTGGCCGATGCCCACCGCCTGTCCCTGGCCGAATTGTCCCGGAGCATCGGGCGGCTCGCCGCCGATTGCCGCCAGGGCTCGATAAACCCCGACCTGCTGACCGGCGGCACTTTCACCGTGTCGAACCTGGGGGCTATGGGGGTAGAATCGTTCACCCCCATTTTGAACGCCCCCCAGGCGGCGATCCTGGGTGTTTGCGCCATCCGCCAAACGCCGGTCCCCGGCCCGGGCGGCGCCGTCTTCCAGCCCCGGCTCGGCCTTTCCCTCACCATCGATCACCAGGCGGTCGACGGCGCCCCGGCGGCGCGCTTTCTCCAGGCGCTGGTGCGGGCCATCGAGGGCATCCAGGCCGCGCTGGCCCTGACCGGAGCCGCCAAGGCGTAAAAAGAACCGGGCCGGCGTTTCGACCCGGACCTGAAAGGAGCGGAGAAAACCATGCGCGATCTGATTATCATCGGCGGCGGTCCGGCCGGCTACGTGGCGGCGGATCGCGCCGCCGCCCTGGGCAAAAGCGTCCTCCTGGCCGAGCGCGACCGCCTGGGCGGCGTCTGCCTCAACAGCGGCTGCGTCCCCACCAAGGCGTTCCTGAACTCCGCCAAGCTGTACCGCCACGCCCTGCATTCCCAAAGTTTCGGGGTGAGCGTCGCCGGAGCCTCCCTCGACTACGCGAAAATGCTGGCCCGCACCGGCAAAATCCAGGAAACCCTGCGCGGCGGCGTCGCCGGGCTGTTGCGGAGGCGCAAAGTCGAAGTACTCCAGGGCGAGGCGAGGATCCTCGACGCGCATCGCGTCCAAATCGGCGACGCCGTCCACGAGGCCGCCAATCTGCTTATCGCCACCGGCTCGCGTCCGGTCATGCCGCCCATCCCCGGCCTGGCCGGCAACGCCGCCGTCCTCGACGCCGCCGGGCTGCTGGCGGCGCCAAGCCTCGCGGAATCCATAACCATCATCGGCGGCGGGGTAATCGGCGTCGAATTCGCCTTTTTCCACGCGCTGCTCGACAAAAAGGCCGTGATCATCGAAATGCTCCCGCAAATCTGCGGCAACCTGGACAAGGAGATTGCCGCCATCCTCCAGCGCAAACTCGAAAGCCTCGGCGTCGCCGTCCATCTCGGCGCCAGGGTGGAGAAAATCGCGGACGGCGAGGTCGTATTCGCCGACCGGGAGGGGAAAACCCGGTCGGTCAAGGCCGAACGGATTCTCGCCGCCGCCGGCCGGGCGCCGAACCTTGAGGGGTTCGGGCTGGAAAACCTCAACCTGGATCAGGACCGAAAGGGCATCCGGGTGGACGGGCGGGCCGCGACCAGCCTGCCCGGAGTCTATGCCGCCGGCGATGTTTCCGGCCGTTTCCAGCTTGCCCACTTCGCCTCGCGCCAGGGGACGGTGGCGGTCAACAACATGTTCGGCCAGCCGGACATCTGCCGCGAAACAGCCGTTCCCGGCATCCTCTACACCGATCCGGAGGCGGCGACGGTGGGCCTGACCGAGGCGCAGGCCAAGGCTTCCGGCCTCAAGGCGCGAACGCTGAAAATGCCGCTTGCCGCCTCCGGCCGCTTCCTGGCCGAAACCGAGGGGGAGCGGGGCCTGGTCAAGGCGGTGCTGGGCGGGCGGGACGAACTCCTCGGCCTGCAGGTGATCGGCCCCTACGCCTCCGAGATGATCGGGGCCGCCTGCGTGATGATTGAGAACGAGATGCGGGCCCGCGACATCCGGGAGATCGTCTTCCCGCATCCGACGGTCGCCGAAATAATGAAGGAAGCGATGTTTCTATAGCCGCGGCCGCGCGGCGGGCGGGCGCCCGCGTCCAGGCGCGGAAAAAACCATTGACGGAAAGGGCCAAAACATGGTCAAAGCGATTACCCTCAGTCCCGATGCCATCCGCGCCCGGGGCCGGCTGTCCTTCCAGGACATTCCCGTGAACAGTTACGACCTCCCCCTGAACAAGGCGGCCAAGGACTTCCCCCGGGAGGATCTCCTCCGCCTGCACCGCGACATGGCGATCCTCCGCCAATTCGAGACCATGCTCGACCGCGTCAAGAAGGAGGGGAAATACGAGGGCATCGCCTACAACCACCGGGGGCCGGCGCATCTTTCCATCGGCCAGGAATCGCTGGCGGTGGGGCAGGCCTACACCCTCACCACCGACGACTTCTCCTTCGGCAGCCACCGCTCCCATTCGGAGATCCTGTCGCGGGGCCTGCGGAGCATCAGGCAACTCGACGAAAAGACGCTGCTCTCGGTGATGCGAGGCTATTCCGGCGGCGCCGCCCTTTCCCGGGTCGAGAAGGACGCCGTCGGCGGCGTGCGCGAGCTTGCCGACGACTTCTTCATTTACGGCACCCTGGCGGAGATTTTCGCCCGCGAAACCGGCTGGCACCAGGGGCTTGGCGGCTCCATGCACGCCTTCTTCCCGCCGTTCGGGGTATATCCCAACAACGCCATCGTCGGCGGCTCCGGCGACATCTCGGTCGGGGCGGCGCTCTACAAGCGGATCAACAACAAGCCCGGCCTGGTCGTGGCCAACATCGGCGACGCCTCGCTCGGCTGCGGGCCGGTCTGGGAAGGCATTTCCTTCGCCGCCATGGAACAATACCGCACCCTGTGGAACGAGGGCAAGGGGACGGGGTTGCCGCTTATTTTCAATTTCGTGAACAACCTCTACGGCATGGGCGGCCAGCCCTGCGGCGAAACCATGGGGCTCCAGGTCCTGGCCCGGCTGGGCGCCGGGGTCAACCCGGAGCAGATGCACGCCGAGCGGGTCGACGGCCTGAAGCCGCTGGCCGTGATCGACGCCTACCGCCGCAAGCGGAAAATCATCGAGGAGGGCCGCGGTCCGGTCCTTATCGACGCCCTCACCTACCGCTTCAGCGGCCACTCCCCCTCGGACGCCATGAGCTACCGGACCAAGGAGGAGATGGACCTCTGGCTGGCCCAGGACGCCATCCCCGCCTTCGCGGCCGAACTGGTCGCCGCCGGCCTCGCCAGCCGGGAGGAGATCGACGCCAACCTCGCGCTGGCCGGCGAACTGGTGCTGAAGGCGTTCAAGAAAGCCATAGACCCGCATATATCCCCCTATCTCGACCCAACCGCCTCGGCCCGGATCGAGAAGCTGATGTTCTCCAACCGCCTGAAGCCGAAAATGGATTCCCGGGCGCCGGAAACGCTTATGCCGAGGGAGGACAACCCGCAACTGAGGCGCCTGGCCGGTAAAAGCCGCTTCGGCCTGGACGGCGAGGGCAAAAAACTCTCCGGCATGAAGGCCATCGTCTATAAGGAGGCCCTCTTCGAGGCGGTCATCGACAAATTTTACGAGGACCCCTCCCTGGCGGCCTGGGGCGAGGAGAACCGCGACTGGGGCGGCGCCTTCGCGGTATACCGGGGGCTTACCGAGAGCCTCCCCTACCACCGCCTGTTCAACAGCCCGATCAGCGAGGGCGCCATAGTCGGAGCCGGCGTCGGCTACGCCCTGTCCGGCGGTCGGGCCCTGGTGGAAATCATGTATTGCGATTTCATTGGCCGGTGCGGCGACGAGGTGTTCAACCAGATGGCGAAATGGCAGTCGATGTCGGCCGGGGTCCTGGAAATGCCCTTGGTGCTGCGCATTTCGGTGGGCGCGAAGTACGGGGCGCAACACTCGCAGGACTGGTCCGGCATGTTCGCCCACGTACCCGGCCTCAAGGTGGTCTTTCCCGCCACCCCCTATGACGCCAAGGGCATGCTGTACACCGCCCTGGACGGCGCCGATCCGGTGGTTTTCCTTGAATCCCAGCGGCTTTACGACATGCCGGAGATTTTCCAGCCCGGCGGGGTGCCGGCCGGGCGCTACGCCATTCCCTTCGGCGAACCCGCCCTGCGCCGACCGGGCCGGGACCTCACCATCGCCACCCTGGGCGCCACCCTCTACCGGGCTCTTGACGCGGCGAAAATCCTTGAGGAAAAATTCGGCCTGTCCTGCGAGGTATGGGATCTCCGCTGCCTCAATCCGCTCAACTACCAGCCGCTGGTGGAGAGCGTCGGCAAGACCGGCCTCCTCCTCCTCGCCTCCGACGCCTGCGAGCGCGGCTCCTTCATGCACACGGTGGCCTCCAACCTCACCGCCCTGGCTTTCGACAGCCTGGACGCGCCGGTGGCCGTGGTGGGCTCGCGGAACTGGATAACCCCGGCGGCGGAGCAGGAGGAGTCATTTTTCCCGCAGGATTACTGGCTGGTTGACGCGGTGCACCAGCGCCTGCGCCCCCTGCCCGGCTGGCAGCCGCGCCACAACCGCTCGAACGGCGAACTGCTCCGCCTCAACCGGCTGGGCGTGTGACGCGTCCATCCCCCATTCGCCCCGATCGCCATAGGCGCGATCGGGGCGAATGGGAGGCGGCGCCTTCCCGCCTTGGCCCGGAGGCGCGATCCTTTCGGCGCGGCTAGCCGGGAAAGTCGTCGTAAAAAACAACTTCCGCCGACGGGAGTTTCTTGAAGTGCAGGGGATTCTTGACGGCGTCGGCGGCGGGATAGCCAAGCGGGAGAAGGGCGGCCGGCGTGAAATTCTTCGGCAGATGGAACTCGGCCGCCATTTTGACCGGGTCGAAATGCCCCACCCAAGTCGTGCCCAACCCCAGGTCGGCGGCCTGCAGCATCATCTGGGTCGCGACAATGCTGGCGTCCACCAACCCGCTGTTGTCGCCGTCGAAGGGCCGCACCCAGCTTTTCGACTTGTCGAAGCAAACCAGCAGGGCCATGGGAGCCCCAAAGGTATAGGATGTGCATTTCCGCAATTTTTCCATTCCGGCTGCGTCGCGGATCACCAGGAGGCGCTGGGGCTGGTTGTTGCAGGCGGTGGGCGCGTTCAGGCCGGCCTGGAGAATGCGATCCAGCTTTTCCTTTTCCACCGGCGTTTTGGCGAATTTGCGCACCGAATAGCGTTCTTCCGACAATTTGGCGAAGTCCATTTGCCTCCTCCCTTCGTAAGTGGCCGTCAAATCGGCTTTCCCGGATGCTTGCCAAGCAACGACGGAGAATCATACATGATTGCGGCCCGAACCGCAAGCCCGAAGCGCGGGAATCCGGGGCATCCCCAGAATTGTTGAAACAGTAAAAGTTGGTCTCCTGTCGTGCCGATAGGCACGATTGCCAGTTCAAGCTCATCTTCGACAGTTGGGGAGGTTTTTTTAGCTGGCTGAATTCATAACCTTTTGTAAATGCTATGGTTAGTTTTAACGACTTCTTGATGTCGAGCAAAACGTAGTGCCACGTTTTATA
>JAISYD010000339.1 GCA_031270145.1 Planctomycetota bacterium | reverse complement strand
TCGCGCTCCAGCCACTCGCGCATCAGCCACCACATCTCCTCGCGCTTGCGGACGAAGCGATCCTTGTCCAGGGCCGGATCGCCGAAGTTTATCCCAATTACTTTGCGGCCGAGATCGTTTAACGAATGGATGATCGGCGCCCCCATGCCGCCCTTGTCGGCGAACACCGCGTCCGGCCGCTCCTCGTCGATGGCCTGCGCGATCCGGGCCAGCAGTTGGCTGGTCTGGCGCAGCCGGCCGGAAAAAACGATCCTGGCCTGAACGCCCTGGCGCAGGGCGATGACTGTCCGATCCTCGCCCTCCAACGCCAGGTCGACGCCGAGGATTTTGGCCGCCGGGTTTTGGAAGTTGGCCGGCAGGGTCCGCGCCATCGCCGCCTCCACCAACTCCAGCGGAATGACCGCCATCGGCCCGCTCAGCGGAAACTCGCCTAAAACCCGCACCCGGTACACGTCCGAATCCTGGCCAAATTCGGCCGCGATATCGGCCGGGAAGGCCGGCGACACCAGGGGCGAGTCCAGGCAGGAAAAGGTCAGCCGCTCCCAACTGTCGCGGGCGGCGTGGAAGGCGGCGTGGAAGTAGCCGGTGAGCCGGGTGGGATTGCCGGCCATGGCCACCCGGGCGTTGGGGGTCGAAAGCGCCCCCCGCGCCACCTCGAAAACCGCGTCCGCCACCCCGGCCGCCTCGTCGATCAGGAACAGCAGGTGCTTTTCGTGGAAGCCCTGGAGCGCGTCCGGCTGCTCCCGCCTGGCGGTGCGGGCCAGGATGCGGGCGGCCGAACACTTGAGCCGCACCGTGTCGTCCAGGACGACTATCTGCTCGCGCCACCAGCTTGACATCCGTCCGGCGCACTTGCGCACCTCGCGCCACAACACGTCCCGCAACTGGTGCGCCGTCGGGGCGGTGCAGGGAACCACCCCGTCATGGCGCGTGCACAGGAACCACAAGGCCGCCATGGCGAATACCGTCGACTTCCCCACCCCGTGGCCCGACTTCACCGCCACCCGCGCCCCCGGAACCGTCAGGGCCGTCAGGAACGCCGCCTGCTGCTCCGTCGGCTCCAGGCGCAAGGCCTGCAAACAGAACTTGATCGGCGCGTCCTGGTACTGCCGCAAAACGTCCGGCGGAACCGGCGGCGACGGCGGCGACGAAGGGGAGATCGCTGACGCTGGGGATGTCACGCCTCGCCCTTTTCGGCTTCCTCGGTTTCCCCGGCCTTTTCGCCCGCTTCCAGCCATTCGCCTTCCCCGACGGCTCCGGTTTTCCCGGCCGCCGCCGTCCGGGAGCGCGTCTTCGCCAGGCGCTTTCGCGCCGTCCCGCTTTCGCCCGTTTCCATCCCTTCCTCCTTCCCGTACGGCCCGTTCGGGCCAGGGCGAAACAAAAAAAGACGCGTCCGCGGGGATGCGGCCCCGCATGGCGCGTCTTTCATTGCCCCGTGGCGGTTGGAGGGGATCGGCCTCCGCTCGCCCTGGCCACCGGCCTGTCGTCGCCGGTCGCTACCGCAACCGGACGTTGCATCTTCTACAGGATAAAACGTAAAAAGTCAAGATAAATCTTGGAAATTTTTTGATTATTTTATAAAGTTAGCGGTACTTGGTGGTTGGAGATATTGAAATTTCAGTCCAGCGCCGCCCGGAAGCCGAAATCGGAGTAGCGCCGCTCGGGCGCCAGTCCGTTGCGGTAGGCGGAGCGGCAGAATTCGGGATAGGTGTACCAGCTGCCGCCGCGCACCACCCGCATTGTCCCGTCGTCCGGCCCCCGCGGATCCCTTTGCCCCCCCCTGGCGTATTCGCCGTACCAGTCGGCGCACCACTCGAAAACATTGCCGTGCATGTCGTACAGGCCCCAGGCGTTGGGCGGATAGGAACCCACGGGCGAGGTCATCTTCCCGTCGAGCAGTTTCGCGGCCCGGTCGCTGTCCCGGCTCATTTCCCTGAGTTGCTCCAGGGTGAAATCGCCGACATGGTTGGCCTGCTCCGAGCTGAGGGTTTCGCCGGTGTTGAACTGCGTGACGCTTCCGGCCCGGCAGGCGTATTCCCATTCCGCTTCGCTAGGCAGCCTGAGCCGCCGGCCGGTCAATTCCGAGGCTTTCAGGCAAAACTCGCTGGCTTCGTGCCAGGATACCTTTTCCACCGGCCGCCGCTCGCCGTTCGCCCCGCCGCCGCGCTTGAACTCGCTGGGGTTGTTCCCCATCACCGCCATATACTGTTTCTGCGTCACCTCGTATATGCCCAGGTGGAACGGCTTGCTTATGATCACCTTGTGCTGAGCCTCGTTGTCCAGCCGATCTATTTCCGAGTCGGGAGAGCCCATGAGGAAACTTCCCGCCTGGATCCAGGCGAACTTCATGGAAACGCCCTCAATCAGCGTCAATTCCAGCATTGCTTCCCCCGCGTCCGCGAAAGCGCCGGTCCGCTCCGGGCCGCCCTTTCCCGGTTTTTCCGCCGCCGCCCGCCGCCGGAAAAAACGGGCCAGGCCGTCAGGGAACCATCGGTCTCGAGAATGGTCCGGCGTCATAAAAATTCTTTTTTTGCGGCCTGGCGTCTGAAAAGAGCTGGAGAGTGATTACCCCCCCCCACCCCCCCCGATCCACATAATTCATTCA
>JAISYD010000319.1 GCA_031270145.1 Planctomycetota bacterium | reverse complement strand
GTGCATGGCGTCCAGAACGTCGTTGATGGTTGAGAAGAGATTGCTTTCGCGTTCCTGGCCTGAAGTGTTCATTCCTCCCGCGGTGATGGTGAAGACGTCGCTCTGTCCGTCCGGCAGCGTGTTGTCCGCGACCGTCAGCGAACCGATTTCGCTGAGGTTGCCATTCGCGTCCAACACGTATTCTCCCTTCTTGTCCGTTTCATACAGCACGATCCGGCCGGTGGCGGCGTTCAGTTCGCCCTTGGCGCTCATATGGGTGCGGGAGGCGTCCCGGTAAACGCAGACGGTGGTGGTCGCCGTTGCTTGATCCCAGGATATGGTGCAGTGGGCGACGCCGGAGTAGTCGCAGTACACTCCGGGAGTGAAGTCGGCGAGGTCGATCTCCTGCAGGGTGGCATGGACCGAACTCTCGGTGCGCAGGCCCCCGGGAGCGATGGTGAGCTTTGAATTGTTATAAGGCGAATAGTTGTATTCGCCGTTGGCCAACGGTTCGGCCTGGTTTCGGTCTCCGTAATAATCGAAATCGACCGTTCCCGAAACGCCCGAGTCGTTCCGCTCTTCCAGAACAAGCGGAGAGGCGGAACCGAGGGTGGCGGCCGGCGGCACGGGTACATACGGGTTGTCCGGATCGGGTCCGTCCCAGGCGCCGGCGGGAATGAAGCCTTCGGCCACCAGCGAGGAATTATCCCGGTTCTCATACGACTTGTTCAGGGCGGTGGAGTCGGAGTATAATCTGACGTAATAGCCGGCGTCGATGAGGGTTTGCGTGCCGTCTTCGGACAGGAGGACGGCCTTGCCGTCCGTCCGCCCGGAATCCGGCGGGTAATAGACGATTTCCGTGTGCAGATCCCCGTTGGAGTCGCAATTCACGCCCTTGATTAGGCCGTTCAGGTCCAAGGCGGACAATTGCTGGTAGACGTCGTTCATTTGTTCATGGCAGTCGGCGTCCTCGGAAACGGTGAGGTGGGCTCCCGCCAATTGCGACCGGAATTCGATGCCGGTTCCGTCGGCGGAAATGTCGGCCGAGGCGTAAACGCCCGCCTCCTCCACCGCCCGCATCAGGTCCTCCACGGTGGCGAAGGTGGCGGTGAGATTGAATCCCATGGCCTCGCCGGCGTGGGCGGGATCGGAACTCAGCATGCCGTCGGCGGAAAATCCGGTGACTCCATCGGTCGTGTAGGAACCGGCGGGAATCACCGTTCCGGCGGCGAGGCCGTCGGAAAGGGTCAACGTTTGGCCGGCCGGCAAAACCGTGCCGGCCGGCAGTTCCGTTCCGGCGCCAATGGTTGTTCCCTTGCGAAGCAGCGTGTCGGAGGATAGGGGGGTTCCCGCCGAAAGAACGCGGCCATCGGGAAGAGTGATGTCGCTGGAAAACGTTTGTCCCGCCTTGAAGGTTGTATCTCCCGCCAGGGTCATGGCCGAGGCGAGGAATTGGCCGCCCTTCAGTTCCATGGCGCCGCCGGTGACGAATTCGGTGTTGGGGGAAAGATCGGCGGCAATCGCGTATGCCAACGCGGTCGGAGCCGACATATCGGCGCCGAGGACGCCGTCGGTGAATTCGCATCCGGCCGGAAGTTCAAGGTATACCGAACCGCTTATGCCCTCGAACCCTTCGACCCCGGTGATGGCGACGCGCCCGGAAGCCGGGGTGCCCAGCGGCGGGAGGCCGTCCAAATTGAGTTCGCCGGTGGCGATTAGGGTCGCCGGCTCGCCGCCATAGGAAGGGCGATACAACTCAAGAACGGCGGAGGTTGTGCCGTCGCCGTTGTCGGCCAGGCGCAGATTGACCGATACCTTGCCGTCGAGATCGGTCGAGGCGGGATGGTTGAGATCGTAGGAATCCGCAGGTGGTTGGTCGAGACCGGTGATCTGCCAACCGGAAAGGAGGTCAAGGTAATCCTTGGCGGTGCCGTCGGGGTTGCTTTCCTCGACAAAGGCGGGTACATGAATGGTGGCCTGAAAGTTATCCTCCCACTCGACAGCCAGATTGATCGTGGCCCCGTCCTTGGTGGTGGGGAGAAGTATGCCGACTGTGCCCCCAACGCCGGAATTGTTGGCCTCGCCCAACACCACGGTTCCCCCGTCCGCCTGGGTGCAAATGCCGGTGGCCACCAAGTCGCCGGCCTTTGCCCGGTCCAGGGGAACGGCATAAACCTCGACGAACAGGTCGTTGTCGGGGGCGCCGCGCCTAGTCACCCGGGCATACAACTCGCCGTCGGCTCCGGTGTTGTACCCTTTGGAGAGGTTGCTGAGGTTCCAGTTGCTGAAGACGTTGCCGCTGTCGTCGCTGGTTTCCCGAAACGTTGCGGTTCCCGGAAGGTCGCCGTTGGTGATGGTGTAAACGGCGTCGTTATATCCTTCCAGATCCGCCAGTAAGGTGGTTTTGGTGATCAACGGATTCAAATCCGCGCCGTGGATGAATCCATCCAGTTTGGCGTCGGGGTTGGCGGGATCGTAAGTGTTGGCGATCCCCTTGATGCCCAGGCTGGTCGCGACCTTGTTGCCGGCGACATCGTCGACCCGAAGGTTGGCGTAGGTACCGCTGCCGTTGCCGTAGACATAATCGTTCTTGTCATGGACGGCTCCTTCCCCGACTCCGCCGCCGCCGCCGCCGGCCGGATAACCGGTGGCGCCGGAATAGTCCAACCCCTGCCTGATTTCCTTGGCGGTTGGCTCGGGTAGCGGCTCGCCCAAATCGAACTCCTGAAGGGAAATTCCGTTGCCGTCGGGATTCATGGTGACCCTGACGTATCGATCCTGCAAGTCGCGCCAGTCGAGGCTACCGCCGTCAAGCCAGGAGCAGTTGACTGGGTCGAGGTCGCGCGACGCATTGAGCGTGGCCTGTTCGATGCAATCCTTGACGTCTTCCAGGGTGGCGCAGCCGGAGAGTTCCACCTCCAGGCCCTGCGGGTAGGCGCTGTAGTAGATCGTTATCTTTCCGGAAGGAACGCCGGAGCCGCCATTCAACGAGGAGAGGGGGGTGGAAATGTCGGTGCAGAGGTTGACGCCCGGGTTGAGATCGCGGCTGGCGACGATGGCGGTCATATTGCCGAAGGCGTCGGTACCGGTGCAGTTTATCGCGGTGGTCGAACTGCCGCCGGTTTGGATGGATATGGTCTGATCGTTGCCGTTGTAGACAGTGTATTTTCCGATGCTGGAGAAGGGCGCATCGCCGCTGCAGCTGCCGCCGAACAGGTAGCGCTCGCCGTCCTTGCCGTTGGCCAACTGCAGGATTTGCTGAAGCAGGCTGTTCAGTTCGACCGCATTCGTCTGACGCTCGTCCGCGGTGGTGGATTCCGTCGCTGAGCCGGTCACCAGCGCCGCCGCCTCGTCAAGAAGGCTCTTTATGGATCCCAACTTGGCGTCGGCAAGATCCAGGGCGCTGATGCCGGTTTTGGCGTTGGCGGAATACTGTGTCGTCTTTGCGATGAGAGTGGTCATCCTGATGCCGGTTATGGCCGATGCGGGGTTGTCCTGGAGATCCAGTACCTGGCGTTCGGCGGCGATATGGTTGCTGAGCTTGATCGCGTTGTTGTAGTTGCGGGCGATGTTGTTGATGCTGTAATTTTGGCACATTTGGGCGGTTATGCGCATTGCCATCCCCTTGCGGCGGGTTTTCCGTTCCTGGCTTAGAGGTCGATAAGGGTTTCATAGAGCTCGTCGACCACGCTGAGGTATTTGGCGGCGCTCTGGTAAGCCCGCTGGTAGGCGAGGAGCTTGACCGTCTCCTCGTCCTCGTTGACGCCTGAAATCTCCTCCCGCTGGTTGAACATGCGAGTCAACAGATCGCCTTTCACCTCGCGCATGGTGCTGGTGCGGGAAGCTTCGCTGGCAAGCCGTCCGGTCAGGTTTTGGTAGAATTCGTCGGGGGTTTTGTCGCCGAGACGGCCCAGGGCGGTTTCGCCGAAGGCGATAAGATTGAGAACGCCCTGGTTGTCGCCGCTCGCGAACGAGGTGGAGACCGCCATGAGCGACGGATTGTCTATCACCTGCCGGTTGACTCCGATGGTCTGGGCGTCATGGCCGGTGAAGAAAACATTCAGGCCAAGCGCCGCCAGAATGCCGGAGGTGTCCTCGCCGAAGCAGAAGCCGTAGGAGTCGGAATTGCCGGCGATGGTGACTTTGTACTCGTTGTCAATCTTGACTGTGAATGCGCCGGGAATCGCCTCGTCGAGCGCGGTCTGCAGGCGATTGACAAAAGAATTGGCGGCCTCCGGATTGGCGGGATCCCAAAGGATCATGTCCGGTTCGCCGCTTGGGTCGAGTCGGCCGTCAAGATCGATTTCAAGGGGGACGGTGGTTTCCTGGCCGGTTTCGCGGTTGTGGACAATGACCTGAAGATTGCCGTTGACAATGGTGAAGGTCCCGTCGGGAATGGCGGCCTTGTATTGGAGTTGATCCAGCCTCACCGCCGGATCCACCGGAGAATTGATGGAGGTCAGGGTGCCGAAGGAGTCGTCGCCGCGGCCCTGCGAATAGATGCGGTTGAACTCCCAGGTGAAGGAAGCGGCCAATTGATCCAGATCGTCAACGTAGCCACTGACAATAACGTCGCGGATCTCCAGTTGCGCCGCCAATTTGCCGGCGGAGACCTTGATCGGATAGCCGTCGCGGGCGAACTCCGGAACCGCCACCAGCATATCGCCGGATTTCTCGTAGCCGACGGCCAATTCGTAAACCTGGTCGTAATAAACCAGGCTGCGCCCCGCGGCTGAAACTATGCAGGAGCCGTTCGCCTCTTCGGTCACGTCGATGTCGAGATATTCACTCAGTTGCCGCAACAGTTCGCCCCGTTCGTCGCGAAGATCGTTGGCGGTCGATGCCGCCAGACCGCCGCATTCCGTTACCGTGATGGAGCGATTCAGGGAGGCGATGCTCTTGACGATGGCGTTAATCTGCCCCACCGATTCCTCGACCTCCGCATTCATGGTCCGGCGATAGTCCTTGAGCTGGGTGGACAGGTCGTTGAGTTGTGTGGTCAGGGTCAGTGCGTCCTCGATGGCTGTGGAGCGGTTGGCCAGCGTTTCGACGTGGGCCGACAGATTGCCGAGGGAATTCCAGAAACCGGTCATGGCGTCGGACAGGGCGTTGCCGGTCAACTCGTTGAAATAGGCCTGCATTTGCGAATAACAGGTTTCAAGGCTTCCGTAATAGGCGTCGGAACTTGTTGCCTGGCGCAGTTGTTTTTCAGCCTGGGCGCTGGCTATCCGGGTCACCCCCTTCACGGCAACGCCGCCGCCAAGCAGGACGCTGGTCCCGCGACCGGCGGCGTTGGCCGCGCCCGTCTGCCTCAGGACCTGACGCGAATATCCGGTGGTGTTGGCGTTGGACAGGTTCTGGCCGGTGACCTGCAGGCCGTAATTCGCCGCAATCAATGCGGTTTTCCCGATAAGAAGCGCGTCGAAGCCCTTGGTTTCTCCATACGGAATACCACTATGGCCGGATCGGGAAGCGGCGGGAAGCGTTCCCGCCGCCCCTCCGGCTCTCAAACGGAGGGGC
>JAISYD010000289.1 GCA_031270145.1 Planctomycetota bacterium | reverse complement strand
GAATCGCCAGCGGCTCCACGGTCACCGTCTCGTCGGGATGGAAGGTGAAGCAGGTCAGGCCACCGTAGGCGGCAATGTATTGATCCTGCTTGCCGACCGGCTCGCCGAGACGATCAATCTCTATATGGCACGCCAGTTCCGCCGTCCGGTTCTGGGGGAGGGGCCGGCGATAGTGAGTGTGGAGCGCCTTCAGAAGCGCGGTGGTGAAGCTGCCGGACGATCCCAGGCCGGTGCCCCCGGCCGGGATGTCGGTCAAGGAGGCGATTCCTACCTTGGGGGCGTCGAGATCAAGGAGGGTAAGGGCCTCGCGGATAAGGGGATGGCGAACGTCCGCGACCTGCGTTACTTCCTCCTGGCTCGAATACTTGAGGAAAATCCCGTCGCGGAAGGGACGGGTGACGGCGACGAAGACGTATTTGTCGATGGCGGCGGCGATGAGAAAGCCGCCGTGATTGCGGTAATACGAGGGCAAGTCCGTACCGCCGCCGCCAAGGGTGACCCGAAGCGGGGAGCGGGCGATTAGGGCTCGTCCATAAATAACTTATACAAGATTATACCGCGTCACCAACGTCGCTCTCGTAAATTTTTGCCCAACCACGGGCAAAAATTTACCGCCGCGACTCGGTTCCTTGTCCAAACATGTATAAGTTATTTATGGATAGACCCTTAGCACGCGGCGACACTCCTCTTGCGGAACCGGCGGCGAAAACAAGGCATCAAGGTCTTTGATGTTCGTCCGATAATAACCTTGGAGTCGGCAAAGGCAAAGAAATAAAGTCGACCTGTTTATACAAGTCCCCACGCCCGGACGCGCTTTCCCTTGCGGTTCAAACCCCGCAACTCATTTTGGGGCAAGCCTTGGTTGACATTGATTATCGGCGGGGATAGTATTTTCTGAAGGGCCGGAGGTTGACGAAATCTCCCCGTAAGGCAAGGCGTTGGAAACTTGAAGTCCGCCAGGATACGCTCCATCAACATGTTTGGGAAAGCCAAGGAGGGATCATGCCCGACTTTATCGAAGAATTTCTTGGCGAGACCGCGGTTATCGCCGCCCGTCTCGACCGCGAGGCGATTCGCCGGGCGGCGGCGACGCTCCGGGCGGCCGGCTGTTCATCCTCGGCGTCGCACGCCGCCAACGACTTCCGCAAACTCGCCGCTTTCGAAGCCTACGCCCCCACCGACAATGTTTCGAAGCTCACCGCCCGCGCCAACGACGAGGGTTGGGAGACGGTTTTCGCCGTCTGGCTTGAAGGTTCGCGCCTGCGCCGGGAGGATTGCCTCCTCGTCTTTTCCGTCGGCGGCGGCGATCTGGAACGAAACGTCAGTCCCAACCTGGTGAAAGCCGTCCGCTTCGCGAAGGAAAGGAGCGCGGCCATTGTCGGCGTGGTCGGCCGGGACGGCGGCTTCACGGCCAGGGAGGCGGACGTGGCCGTCGTCATCCCTCCCATCAATCCGGATCGGGTCACTCCCCATACCGAAGCCATGCATGGGGTGATCTGGCATCTCCTGGCCAGTCACCCGGATTTGAAGTCCGCGCCCGCGAAATGGGAGTCGACAACTAGGTGAGAGCGAATACGCCGCGACACCGCGCGGTCTTCTGGGACCGGGATGGCGTCCTGAACGGGAGCGTTAAAGTAAACGGCGTCGATTCGCCGCCTCCCAATGCCGCCTCGATGTGTTTTCTCCCCGGCGCCGCCGAGGCGGTGGCGATGCTTAAGACCGCCGGCTGGCTATGCATCGGCGTCACCAACCAACCCGATGTTTCCCGGGGAACGCGCACGCGATCCGGCGTCGAGGCCATGAACAACCGCGTCGTGGCGGAACCGGACCTAGACGACATCTTCGCCTGTTTCCACGATGACCGCGACGGTTGCGGCTGCCGCAAACCAAAGCCGGGTATGCTTTTCGAAGCGGCGGAAAAATGGAATTTGAATTTTGGCGCCGGTTGGCTGGTGGGCGATCCCGAGACGGACGTCGCGGCCGGCGGGGCGGGGGGATGCCGCACCCTGCGGATCGCGGCCGGTGAAGTTGCCACGGCGGCGAACGCGGTCTTGCCGGATGCGCTGGCGGCGGCCCGCTATATTCTTTGTCTTGAAAACGACCTGGGAACAAAGCGGCATGATTGACGACCATCTCTCGCCGGTGGAAAGACGCCGGTTGTCCACTGGCTTGGGGCCCGGCGATCCGGAATGGATCGCTTCGGAAGCGCTTGACGGCGACCGTCCCCTTTGCATCTTTTATCCCAAAGCGATATGCGACAAGGAAATGAACCTGCCGTTCACCCAAGGCGCCCATCCCGGGGATCCCGCCTGGGAAGCAGCGGCGGCAAGGTTGCGGGCACGACCATCGACATTGAACTTGCCGGCAAGCCCATGACCCATATCAAAATGGACGCCGAAACGGTGTGTTATGCCATTCCAGCCTGATAATGGTTCATTTTTTAGGACTGTGGATGGATTGGTCGTTCCTGGAAAATAATATTTTGGGCGAAACATTTAGAAAAATCAGGAAAAACAGTTTTAAATTCGGCAAAAATTGATACAATTATTGTAAGATTACAGGGAAAATGAAAGGCGCCGCCGTGATTTTCACCGAGGAGGAAATGGTCCGGTCCAATTACCGGGAGATTCCGCTTTGGCTTGCCCGGCTGGACTTGAACTACGGCTTCTGGATAGGATGCCACGGCAACACCTACAACGAGGTGATCTGTTACGCGATCCCCAAGGATGACGGGGCCATTGGCGATGAGGGATGAAAATAATGGACCTGGACGGCAAAGCGGTGCTGGTGACCGGGGGAACCGGATCGTTCGGCAGAAAATTTGTTTCCACTCTTCTTGCCCGGCACAAGCCGCGCAAGGTGGCGGTGTTTTCCCGCGACGAACTGAAGCAGTCCGAAATGATGGAGACACCGGAATACGCTCCCCGGCGCGGCGTCCAGTATTTCATCGGCGACGTGCGGGAGCCCGATCGCTTGCGGACGGCGTTCCGGGGCATTGACGTCATTGTCCACGCCGCCGCCCTCAAGCAGGTTCCGGCTTGCGAATACAATCCGTTCGAGGCGATCAAAACCAATGTCCTCGGGGCGCAGAACATCATTACCGCCGCCATCGAAGCGGGAGTGGCCCGGGTGGTGGCGCTTTCCACCGACAAGGCGGCCGGTCCGGTGAATCTCTACGGCGCGACCAAGCTCTGTTCCGACAAGCTTTTCATTGCGGGCAACAATATGGCCGGCGTGGCCGAGACGCGTTTTTCGGTGGTGCGTTATGGCAATGTCGTGGGAAGCAGGGGATCGGTCATCCCGTATTTCCAGCGTCAGGCCCGGGAACAGGGAAGGCTCACCGTCACCGACAGCCGCATGACCCGCTTTTCCATAACCCTGGGGGAGGGAGTGGACTTCGTTCTCGCCTGCCTCGGGCGGATGACCGGGGGCGAACTGTTTGTCCCCAAGATCCCCAGTTACCGCATCCTCGATGTCGCCGGGGCGGTGGCGCCGGGGATGCCTATCGAGGAAATCGGCATTCGTCCGGGCGAGAAGCTTCATGAATCGATGATCACTCCAGACGACGCCCGTGACGCCCTCGAGTTCACCGATCATTACCTCGTTCAGCCGACCTTCGGCTGGTGGAATAGGGAGAAATGTCCCGGCGGTCGGCCCTGTCCGGAAGGCTTCGCCTACACCTCGGACAAGAACGGGCGCTGGCTGACCGTGGACGAGTTGCGGGCGCTGATAGAACGCGAATGCCCGGAGAAGATGTGACGCCATGACGGACGCCGCGGACAAGCAGCCGTTTCTTCCCTATGGCCGACAAATCGTCGACGCCGCCGATGTCCGGGCGGTCGGCGCGGCGCTCAGATCCGACTGGCTCACCACGGGTCCGAAGGTGGACGAATTCGAAAAAGCCTGGGCCGGATTCTGCGGCGCCGGGGACGCGGTCGCGGTCTCGAACGGAACCGCCGCCCTTCACGCCGCCGCCGCCGCGCTTGGCCTCGGCCCCGGAGACAAAGCCATCGTCACCCCCATGACCTTCGCCGCTTCGGTCAACTGCCTCCTTTATGTCGGGGCGGAACCGCTGTTCGCGGACGTCGACGCCGGGACGCTTCTAATCGACCCCGAATGCGTGGC
>JAISYD010000283.1 GCA_031270145.1 Planctomycetota bacterium | reverse complement strand
TCGACCGCCCGGGCCAGGGAAACGCCCACTTGGGACAAATGCCGATAGGCGTCGCCGAAGCGCTTGTACAACTCCCGCCCCAAGTCGAATATCTTCATGGCGTTCTCCGCCGCCCGCCGCTCCCGCCAGCCCAACGCCGCCGCCTTCAGGAGGGCGATGAGCGTGGCGGGGCTAGCCGGGATGACCTGGCGGCGGACGCCCTCCTCCATCAATTCCGGATCCGTCCGGAAGGCGTCGGCCAAAACCGCCTCGTTCGGGAAAAACATCACCACAAACTCCGGCGCGGCGTCGAATTGGCTCCAATAGGCTTTGGCGCCCAGCTCGCCCATATGGGTCCTGACCGCCTTGGCGTGGCGGAGGCGCAGTTCCCGCTCCCTTTCATCGTCCGGCGCCTCTTGGGCCGCCAGGTAGCTTTCCATGGGCGCCTTGGCGTCGATGACGATGTTCCGGCCGCCGACCAGATGGATGATCAGGTCGGGGCGCAGCCGCTTGCCGTCCCGCTCCTCGAGAGTCAATTGCTCCTCGAAGTCGCAGTGCTCCAGCATGCCGGCCATCTCCACCACCCGCCGCAACTGGAGCTCTCCCCAGCGGCCGCGGGCCGCCGAATGGTGCAGGGCCTGCGCCAGCCGCCGGGTGGAGGCGTCAAGGGCCTGTTGGCCGGCGATCAGCATGGCCTGATCGGCGCCGCGGATTTTCTCGGCCGCCTCCAGCCATTCCCGCATGCGGCCGAGGTTGTCGCCGATGGGCTTCACCAAGGCGTCGACGGCGCCGCGGCGATCCTCCAATTGGGCCTGGGCTCCCTTGGCGAACTCGCCCAGTTGCGCCTTGGCGAGGGAGAGGAACATCTCGCCGTTCCTGGCCAGCGCCTCGCGGGACAGGGAGCCGAAGGCTTCCCGCAGGGTGGCCTGGGCCTTGTCCCATTGCTCCCGCAGCTCCCGGAGCGTCTTTTCGCCCAAGGCGTTTTCCGCCGCCAGGGCGGCCCGCGCCGCCAGGGCCTGGCCCAAGTTCGACTCAAGCAGGGCGGCGCGGCCGGTCAGCCGCTCCAACTCCGCTTCCCGCTCCTCCAGCCGGGCCCGGAGCGCGGCCGCCTCCAGCCGCTCCGCTTCCGCCGCGGCCCGCCAGTCCTCCCCCGCCGCGGCCGTCCGGCGGAGCCGGAGGCCGGCCAAGGCGAGCAAAAGGGCGAGGGCCAGGCAGACGAGGACCAAGACGATGGCGACGGCGGAGGCGTCGGCGGGAAGGGACGGGAAAATCATGGTTCGCGGCCGATCCCGGAGCGGATCCGGACGGAAATGAGCCGGTTGACCGGCGACGGCAGGTCGGCGGCGTTGTGGCAGGCCGCCTCGATGATGTTGATGCCGCTGCCGGCCGCGCGGGCCAGGGAATTGGCGACATCCATGAACACGATGCCGGTGCGGACGTCGTACAACCCTTGTTCGCTTCGCCGCTCGTGGTTTTTGCGGATCTGGCTGTTTTTCGCCTTGATTTCCCGGCCCAGGCGCTTGCCCTCTTCCAGGAGCTTTTTCCGGAGGACCGCGCCGCCCCCGGAGGTCTCAATCCCGTCGGCGTTGATGTTCACGGTCTTCTCCGCCAACTGGATGATTTCGTCCGCCAGGGCCGACAACTGCTTCATGTCGTCCAGCGCCTCGGGGGGCAGGGGGATAGCCTGGCGGTTGACCCGGCTGGCCAGCTTGGACAGGTGCTTGCCGATGTCGGCGACCTTTTCGGCGTCGTTCACCGCGTGGATCAAGTGGGGGAACATCTCGGACTGGTTCTCGTTCAGGGTGGTGAGGGAAATGCCGCCAAGATATTTGGTGATGGCGGTCTTCAATTCGTCCGTCTCCTCCTCCAGGCTCCGGACGGCCCGGACCTGGCTGTCGTCCCAATCCGGAGTGGGGGCGAGCGCCAGGGAGGCGAAGCCTTCGAGCTGGGCCTCGCGGGCCTTGCCCAGCATTACCCCCACCTCGGTCCAGACCTGGCGCAGGGCGAGGTAGGGGGTGGAAAGGAGGTTGGGCTCGAGTATGCGCCTGGCGTCCTCCTCCTCCCCGCGTCCGGAGGGGTCGGGCTTCACCAGAAGGCGGCAGAAGCGGGCGAATTGGGGGATGAAGAAAATGAAGAGGGCGGTGCAGGACAGATTGAACAGCGAATGGGCGTTGGCGAGGAAAAGGGGCAGGTTGTCGCTTCCGGCAAAGACGTCGCCCGGGGTGAGCAGGTTGGCCAACTCCATGAAGACCGGCCGCCCTGGACGGCTCGGCCACGACACATAATTCAGCAGGATCATGATGGCGACGCCGCAGACGTTGAAGGCCACATGGAAGCAGGCGGCGCGCTTGGCGGCGGAATTGGTCCCCAGGCAGGCCAGGATGGCGGTTATGGTGGTCCCGATGTTGTCGCCCAGAAGTATCCCGAAGGCGGCGTAGGGGTCGATCAGCTCGGCCAGGGCCACCGTGATGAGAAGGCCGATGGTGGCGGCCGAGCTCTGGAGGAGCAGGGTGACGGCCAGGCCGCAGGACACCGCCTTCAGGAACTGCCACAGGGGCACGAAGCCGCCGGGCTCCGGGACGCAGTTGAAACCCTTGAACAGGTTCACCAGGAACGCCGCCTCCCGCATCCCGGCCAGCTCGGACGACATGGTGTTCATGCCTAGGAACAGCAGGCCGAAACCGATGACGATGCCGCCCCAGGACTTGACCGCCTGCCGCCTGGCCATGAACTGCATCGCCACCCCGGCGGCGATGGCCGGCAGGGCCAGGCCGTTCAGCTTCAGGGCGATGATCTGGGCGGTGATGGTGGTGCCGATGTTGGCGCCCATGATCACGCCGATGGCCTGCTCCAGCCGCATCAGGCCGGCGTTGACGAAGCCGACCACCATGACCGTGCAGGCGCTGGAGCTTTGGATCAGGGCGGTGACCATGGCGCCCGCCCCCACCGCCATGAAGCGGTTGGTGGTCAGCAGGTTGAGGAGGTAGCGCATCTTGTCGCCGGCGACGATCTGGAGGGATTCGGACATCATCCGCATCCCGTAGAGGAAAAGGGCGATGCCGCCCGCCAGGGACACGGCGGCCCCCAGCGCGTCAATGGCGAAGAAGCGGACCAGGATCGGCTCGAGGCTCGCGGGATTGCCGGGCAGCCCCCTAAGGATGGAGATGCCCACCTCGATTCGGCCCGGGGAATTGCCAAGCCGGAGTTCGCTGGCCGCCCGGCCGGCGGCGTCGGTCGGGCATAAATGCTCCGACAGCCTGGAACCGGGCGGGGACGAGAGGAGGCTGAAACGGACCTCCCCCTCTCCTTCCCCAAGGTAAACCCCGGGCGCGGTCTCCAGCCGCACCGACAGGGGCGTCTGGAGGGTTTGCCCCACCCAGCCGTCCTGATCCGCCCCCACCACTTCCACCCCGCCCAGTACGCTCACCCGCGCCGGCGGGACGGCCGGCCAATCCGGCAGGGCGGCTTCGATGAGATAGACGCCGGGCTTGTCGCCGACCATGAAGCCGCTCTTGACCAGCCCGGCGACGTCGGTGACGGAGTCGGTCCGGATAAAGGCGGCGCCTTCGGCGCCCTCGGGCTGGCCGGCCAGCCGGAAAGACACCCGGACTCCGGGGACCGGCGCGTCGGTTCGCAAATCGTTCTGGCCCAGTATCAGGAAACTGAGGTTTCGCCCAAGCCTCCGGGCCAGCGGCCCGGCCGGGACGCTCTCGCCCCGGTACGCCAGGCGGGTCGGCCGGAGCGGCTTCGCCTCCCCGCATCCAGGCAGGAAAAACGGCGAGCCGGCGATTATGAAAGCAAACAGTACAAGGAAGAGCGGCGGGAGCGGCGCCGTCAGCCAGAGCGGGTATCCGAGGGCGGAGCCAAGCGGCCGCGGCGTTGGGCTGGGCAACCGTTTCGGCAAGCGGCGTCCTTTCGGAAAGGGAATCCCTTGACAGCGGCCAGGAGTCAGAATATCCTAGCGGCGGTCTGGAAAAACACAAGGAGAAAACCATGGCCGAACGCCAGCCTTGTACCAACGTCGAAAGCAACAACCAGGTTTGCGACTGCGCCAACCGCGACTGCGCCAACCACGGGATTTGCTGCCGCTGCGTGCTGTCGCACAAGGGCAAGGATCATCTTCCGGCGTGCCTGCGCCACTTCGAAAAATGACCGGCGACCCGGAGCTTTCCTAAAACCCGGCGATCCCCAGGCTTTTCATCTGGCTGACGAAATTAAACCGACCGGCCACCCGGTCGGCGCCCGCGTCGATGAAGGCCTGGGCGTCCTCGAGCGACGCCACCCCGCCGGTCGCCTTGATCTTGATCCTGCCCTTGGCCCATTCCTTCAACTGGGCGACTTCGCGCACCGTGGCTCGGCCCTCGGCGAAGCCGGTGCAGGTCTTCACATAAGCGGCCCCGGCGGCGCAGGCGATTTCGAGCGCCGCCTTTTTGTCGGCGTCCTGGATAAGCCCGATTTCGATGATCGCCTTGACCTTGATGCCGGCGGTCCCGGCGGCGTCTACCACGGTCCGGATGTCGTTCTCGACAAACTTGTAGTCCTTGTCGACGAGGCGGGCGAGGTTGATCACCATGTCCACCTCCCGGGCCCCGTCCTCGATGGCCTGGATCACCTCGGCTTTTTTGATCGAGGTGGGGACGCAGCCGCAGGGGAAGCCGCAAGGAAGCTGGGGCGCGATATCGGTCCCCTTGAGCTGCTCCGCC
>JAISYD010000201.1 GCA_031270145.1 Planctomycetota bacterium | reverse complement strand
ACGATGATGTGACGCTAATGGTAGTTGGCGCAATAATCAAATCCGCCATCCGGTTCGGAAACGGCGGTATTTATGGCGTTTTTATTGGGATTTTCGAGGTAAGGGCAGATAATTATGTTTATGTTGCGTTCACAGCAACCCATTGCGGCCTTTTGGGCTGCGATTTTTTGCGCCCAGGGAGGGCGACAAAAGCCGGCGAAACATCCGGCAACGGCTTGGACTGCCAAGCGTCACGCCGCATCCCGCCGCCAAACGTGGACATTGATGGAAAATATGCTAAACGAACTTTTTCGTCCATGCAATAATAAAATCGTGCATAGAGCCAGGTTCGCCGGTCTGCCTGTAGATGCCGTGGCGGAGAGGCCGCGTCCGGACGGGCGGAACTGCCTCGTGCTGCAAGGCGTCAAGGCTTGGCAAAACTCGCGGCGCAAGGAACAGCGCACCTTCCACGCCAGGGGCGGCGGCACTTTCATCATCGACGGCCAAGGCGTGGATCTTCATGCCCGGATGACGAAGCGGCGGCGCTGCATTTAATATTCCCTGCTGAAGTTTTGCGAACTTGCGGGCGGATGGCGGCGAACCGGGATTATAGAAACGCCCGATGCGAGAGGTTGTATGTTTTCGCCATGCGCTTCGCCATGGCGAGGCCGATTTTCCGCGTCCCGCATTCCATCTCCGAGACATGATGCTGCCGGATTCCAAGCTTTTCGGCTAATTCCTTCTGCGTGATCCCCTCGCGCGTCCGTAATCCGCGAAGCCGACGCCCAGGCGTAGAGTCAGGGAACGCCTCCTCAAACGAATAGATCGCTTCGTCGTCCACATCTTCATCCAACAACCGCGCATCCCTGCCCACCAACGCCAACATACCACCGATGGCGTGGCGCACCCGAGAAGCATCCCGAGCAGGCACCTTAAGACGGATTTCAGTCAATTCTTTGGTAGTCCGCGCCTTCGTGTGTGCCGACATATCTAATCTCCATCAGCTTGATTGCTCGATCTGTAACCCGCCACACCGCCACATAACGGGGTTTCCCTCGATTCAGATGGCAATGATAGTATTCCTCGTTCTTTTTCCGGTGAAGCCGACCAAAGTTCGGCCAATTGGCCCGCTGCGGCCCATTATCCCGTAGGTCGAGGAATAGTGCCTCCAAAGCCTCAACGATGGCTACTGGCAGTTTGCACTTTTGCTTTACCGCGCGGCCGACGATTCCAACGGTCCAGGTTTTCGGGCCTTCCGCCATATCCATCCCCTCATCCAGACATACCTATAATATACCTGAAAATAGGATGTAAGCAAGTTATTTCTCGCTGCCAAGGTGTCTCCTTACTGTGCGAGGCGCCATGTTCCGGTAGATGGAACCATCACGGATTTAAGTGGATTGTTACGGACTCTCTGGTACAATACAAGGCAGAGGAAGTGCCACGGAAATCGAACCCCGGTCCCATTGGGAATCGAATAGAGGACGGCTCCGGACCTAAACGGATCAAAAATCGAACGCCCGAGAAAAAATTTTTCTTGTAAGTCTTTTTTTAAGAAAACTTGCATTTTGTTGGCATTTTCGTTGGCTTTGCGATTTTCAGAAATCCGTGCAACGCTTGAATTACAAGGGTATTTCGCGATATGCGGCTTCCAGTTCGATTCCCGCCGCCGGGCCGGATATGACCCGGCGGCGGCGTTGGGGGCGGCCGCCCTTATCGCCGCAGGGCGGCCATGACCTCGAAGGCGGCCGACAGCAGGACAACGTCCGGCCGGACATTAAGGCGCGTCTGTTCCCCCGCCAGCCAGAGGATATCCAGCGCTTTCCCCGCCCGTCCGGGCGAAAGTCCCCGCCGCAGGCGGCGGCGCAAGGCCAAGGCGGTCAAATCGAGGGCCGCCAGGGCGTTTTTGCGTTTTTCGCCGCTTTCGGAGTTTTTGCTCCCGTAGCCCAGCCAGGCGTCGGCCAGAGCCTTGGCCGACAAGACGCCGGGGGAGTCGAAGGCTTCGCGATCCAGCCAGCGCCAGAAGTCCAGGGTTTGGCTTCCGGCCAATTCCAGGGCCTTGCCGAGCGCCCCCTCGGCGGCTTCGGCCAGCTCCTCCGCTTCCCGGCCGTCGATGCCGAGCCGGCGCGTCAATTCGGCCGCGACCGCGGCGGCCGGCAGCGGCCTGACGCCCAGGCGCCGGCAGCGGCTGGCTATGGTCGGCGGCAGGCTGTCGCGGGAATTGACGGTGAGCAGGATCAGCGCCTGTCCCGGCGGCTCCTCCAGGGTTTTCAGGAAGGCGTTGGCCGCCTCCGCCCGCATCCGCTCGGCCGCCGGAATCACCGCCGCCCGCCAGCTTCCCTCGGTTGGTTTCAGGCGAAGAAAAGGCAAGAGCGGCTGGTGCTCGACGGTTTCAGCGCCGCCCTGCCGCTCCAGGAAGCGGCCGAGGCGCAATTCCACCGGGTCGCGGGGAAGCTCAAGATAGTCGGGATGGTTGCCGCCGGCAAGCAGCCGGCAGGGCCGGCAGACGCCGCAGGCCGCCCCTCCGGCGTTGGGCTCGCGACAGAAGAGCCGGCCCGCCATTGCCCTGGCCAGGGTGAGCTTGCCGGCGCCTTCGGCCCCCTCCAGCATATAGGCGTGGGCCGTGCGCCCCAGGGCGAACTCCCGATTCAGGCGGGAAACCGCCTCTTCCTGCCCCAGAACATCGGCAAAAGACCAGGGCATAATCAATCCCGTCCCGAAACTTGCAGAAAAGCCTCCTCCGCGTTGTAGCTGGAGCGGACAAAGGGGGAACAGACCGCCGAGGCGAACCCCAGGGCCATAAGCTCGGCCTCAATGGCCGCGAATTCCTCCGGAGCGACGAAACGCTCCACCGGAAGCGTCCTCGCCCCGGCCGGCCGCAGGTACTGGCCCACGGTCAGGATAGCCGCCCCCGCGTCCCGGAGCGCCCGGGCGGCCTCGACGATTTCCTCCCGCCTCTCCCCCAGGCCCAGCATGAGACCGCTCTTGGTCGTCAATTCCGGTCGGCGCTCCTTGACGAAATCCAGCAGGGCCAGGCTGCGGCCGAAATCGGCGCCGGGGCGGACCAAGTCGTAAAGGCGTTCCACGGTTTCCAGGTTGTGGTTGAAAACGTCGGGCCGCGAGTCGGCGGCGACGGCCCAGGCCGCCTCGTCGCCCCGAAAATCCGGGACCAGGATTTCCACCGTCGCGCCGGGGCAATTTTCGCGGATCGCCGCCACCGTTCGGGCGAAATGCCCGGCCCCGCCGTCCGGCAGGTCGTCGCGGGTTACCGAGGTGACGACGACATGCCGCAACCCCAGCCGCTTCGCCGCCAGGGCCAGGCGGGAGGGCTCGTCCGGATCCAGCTGGGCCGGCCGGCCCGATTCCACGGCGCAGAAGCGGCAGGCGCGGGTGCAATTGGGCCCCATGATCAGGAACGCCGCCCGGCCCCGGCTCCGGCAATCCAGGCGGTTGGGACAACGGGCGCCGCGGCAGATGGTGTCCAGGCGCAGCTCGGCCAGACAATCGAGCGGAACCGGGCCGGTTTCGGCCGGGACCCTTTTCTTGAGCCAGGGCGGCAGCCGGCGGACTTTATTTCCCGTTTCTTCCATGCGTTTCCCTTATCCGGACCCAGAAGCCCTAAAACCCCCATATCCCCAGCCAAGCCGTCGCCAACAGCCGGGCCGTGACCAGGCCCAGGCCAATCCAGGCTATTTTGCCGCCGTCGGGCCAGCGCCCGGTGAAGGAGGCCAGGCGACCGCGCCAGCCGCCGGACGGCGGCTTTTCCGGATCGGCGTGGATGTCGCGGAAGACGTGATTGGCGAGCAGGACCGCTCCCATCATGATCATGATGGAGGGGTTGAAAAGCGGCAAAAGGCCCCAGGCGACGCGCGCGCCGGAGAAGGGGAGCCAGGCCCGCGTCCCGTAGGGGTTGACGATATCCAGGACGATGTGCGAGTACAAGGCCAGGAGCGCCAGGAGCGACCAGTGTAGCCAGCGGCCCCGCCGCCCGCTCCAGCGCCAGGCGAGGACGCCCAGCGGCAGACTGGCCAGGGCGGCGAAGAAGAACGAGTGGGTGTAGCCCCGGTGGAAGCGCCGGGCCAGGCCGCGATCGAACAATTCCCAAAACCTCCCGTTGTGGACCGGAGGGAAACCGGCGAGGATGGCCGGCAGCAAATCGAGGTCCGGAGCCATGGCGATGAGCGCCGCCGCCATGGGCGCCTTGCCGCCCAGGCGTCTGGCGAACGGGAGGGCGTCGGCCAGCATCTGGCCGGCCATGGCGTGGGTCAGGGGGTCCATGGGCGTCTCATTCCCACTCGATGGTGGCGGGCGGCTTGGACGAGACGTCGTAGACCACCCGGTTGACGCCGCGCACCTCGTTGGTGATGCGCCGGGAGATGCGGCGGATGATGCCGTAGGGGATTTCCGCCCAATCGGCGGTCATGCCGTCCTCGGACTCCACCAGGCGCAGCGCCGCCACGCTCTCGTAGGTCCGCTGATCCCCCATCACCCCCACCGTGGTTTGGGAAAGAAGCACGGCGAAAGCCTGCCAGAGCTTGCGGTACCAGCCGGCGGAATGGATTTCCTCCAGCACGATGGCGTCCACCTCCTGGAGGAGAGCCACCCGTTTCGGGGTCACCTCGCCCATGATGCGGACCGCGAGACCGGGTCCGGGGAAGGGATGCCGCCGGAGCTCGTCCTCCGGGATGCCCAGGGCGCCGCCAAGCTCCCGCACCTCGTCCTTGAACAGCTCCCGCAACGGCTCGATCAGCTTCAAGCCCATCCTCTCCGGCAGGCCGCCGACGTTGTGGTGGCTCTTAATCACCGCCGCTTCGCCCGAACCGTAGCCGCCGGAGGATTCGATGACGTCGGGATAGAGCGTGCCTTGGCCGAGGAACTTGACGCCCCGAATTTTTCCCGCCTCTTCCTGGAATACCTCGACGAACAGCCGGCCGATGATTTTGCGCTTCTCCTCCGGATCGATCACGCCCCGGAGCTGGCCGAGGAAGCGCTCGCCCGCCCTTACCCCGACAATCCGGAAGCGGTCGCCGTATCTGGACATGACCCGCTCGAATTCGCCCTTCCGCAGCAGCCCGTTGTCCACGAAGATGCAGGTGAGGCGGTCGCCCAGGGCCTCGGCCAGCAATACCGCCGCCACGGTCGAATCGACTCCGCCGGAGATGCCCATGACCACCTTCGCCTTGCCGACCCTTTTCCTGGTTTCGCGGATGGCCTCGCCTGCGAAATCCGACATGACCCAGTCGCCCTTGCAGCCGCAGATCTTGTGGAGGAAGTTGCCGAGGATTTCCTCTCCGAGCGGGGTGTGGTGGACTTCCGGGTGGAATTGGAGGCAATGGATGCCGCGATCCGGGAAATAAAAGCCGGCGTGGGGGCAGTCGTCGGTGGCCAGGATGTCGACGCAATCCGGCGGCAACTCCGTCACCCGGTCGCCGTGGCTCATCCAGACGTCGAATTGCCTGGGAAGGCCGTCCAGCAGGGGCGACGACTGGCAAAGGCTCTGGGCCACGGAACGGCCGTATTCGCGCACGCCGGAGGACGAAACCTCGCCGCCGAGGGCCTGGGCGATCAGTTGCGCCCCGTAGCAGACGCCGAGGATGGGGACGCCGAGATCGAAAAGCGCCCGGTCGCATTTTGGGGCGTTTGCCTCATAAACGCTCATGGGGCCGCCCGACATGACCACGGCGGCGATTTTCTCCCGGCGCAGCTCGCCGGCCCTGACCGTGCCGGGGAAAAGGCGCGAGCGCACCCGCTGTTCCCGGAGGCGGCGGACAATCAGGCCGGTGTATTGGGAACCGTAATCCAGAACCGCGACAGTCTGAAACAATCTGCGTCTCCTTGCGCCGGCTATTTCCAGGCGATTGCCGCCCGGAGGAAGGACAGGAACAACGGATGCGGCCGGAGCGGCCGGCTTTTGAACTCCGGGTGGGCCTGGGTGGCGACGAACCACTGGTCGCCCGGCAATTCCACGATTTCGACCAATCCCTTTTCCGGATGGCGGCCGGAAACCGCCATGCCGTTTCTCTCCAGGATCGCCGTTTTCTCCGGATTGACCTCGTAGCGGTGCCGGTGCCGCTCCTCAATCAGGTCGGCGCCGTAGGCGGCCAGGGCGCGGCTGCCCGGCGCCAGGCGGCAGGGCTGGGAACCAAGGCGCAGGGTGCCGCCGCGCGGCGTGGCCCGGCCCTGGTTGTCGAGGAGGGTGACCCAGCAGTCGGAGGACGGCAACTCCATGTCCCCGGCCCATTCGGCGCTCATCGCCCCGGCGGCGCCGCAGACGTTCCGGGCGAATTCGACCACGGCGCATTGCAGGCCGTAACAGAGGCCGAGATAGGGGACTTTCCCCTCGCGGGCCCAGCGGATGGCCCGCATCTTGCCCTCGGCCCCCCGGTAGCCGAAACCGCCCGGAACCACCAATCCGCTGTGGCCGGCGAGCAGGGCCGGGGCGTCGCCGGCCTCCAGGGCCTCGGCATCCAGCCAATCCAGATCCAGGCCGGCCCCGTTGGCGGCGGCGGCGTGCAGAAGCGCCTCCCCTAGCGATTTGTAGCAGTCGGCCATGCCGGAATACTTGCCGACGGCGGCGATGCGGATTTTCCGCGGCGAGGCGGCGGCGACGGCGAATTTGCGCCAGGGGGCGAGATCCGGCTCCCGGTGGGCCAGGCCCAGCCGGGAGCACAGCAGCCGATCCAGGCCTTGGCGGCGCAGATGTTCCGGGACGTCGTAGATCAGCCTGACGTCCGGAACCTCGATCACCCGATCCGGCTTCACGTTGGTGTGCAGGGCGAGCTTGCGCCGCGCCTCCTCGGGCATGGGCGTCTCGGAGCGGCAAAGCAGGAAATCCATCTGCAAACCGCATTCGCGCAATTTCTGCGCCGAGTGCTGGGCCGGCTTGGTCTTCAGCTCACGGTCGCCGGCCGGCAGGCCCGGCAGCAGGGCCAGGTGGAGGAGGACCGCGTCGCCCTTGCCCCGCTCCAGCATGAACTGGCGGATGGCTTCGACGAAGGGCATGCCCTCGATGTCGCCCACGGTGCCCCCGAGCTCCACCAGGATCACGTCCGCCTCCGGCGCCTCGGCCCTGACAATGGCCTCCTTAATGGCATCGACCACGTGGGGGACGACCTGGACGGTGGCGCCGTCGTAGTCGCCCCGGCGCTCGCGATCCAGCACCGAGCCGTAAATCTGGCCGGTGGTGACGTTGGAGCGCCGGCCGAGGGTGACGTCGGCGAAGCGCTCGTAGTGGCCGAGGTCCAGATCCGTCTCGGCCCCGTCCTCGGTGACGAAAACCTCGCCGTGCTGGTGGGGGTTCATGGTTCCCGCGTCGCGGTTGAGGTAGGGGTCGAATTTGAGGAAGGAAACCCCGACGCCGCTGGCCCGGAGCAGGAGACCCAGCGACGCCGACACCACGCCCTTGCCGAGGGAACTGACCACGCCGCCGGTGATGAAGATGTATTTGCCCATGCCGCGAAACTCCCTTGGCGATGCGTCCAACCCCGGCCCGGCCCGCCGGGCTAGGGCGCCGGCGCCGGATCCGACTTGACGAAGATATCGTACTCGATCACCATCGGCTCCGGCAAGTCCAAGCCGGCGAAAATGGCGTAGGTGGCGCCTTCCGCCGGGGTCTTCTTGACATTGCGCACTTCCAGCAAGACCCGCTCGCCCCCGGCGAAATCCTTTTTTCCCATGACCACCCTGAGGCAGGAGCAGGAAACCGACAGGTATTTGACCGTTACCGCCTCCATTCGCGGACGGATCAATTCCAATACTTGCGACCTGGACCAGTCCCCGCTATAATGTCTGCCGGGAATGTCGGCGGCCGGCCGCAGGAACACCTCGGCGCCGCGGGCAAGTCCGCCCGCGAGCGGAGCCAGCGCCGCCCAAACCAACAGGGCGGCCGGAAGGAGTTTTCTTTTTGTCCGCATGTCTGCATCCTTTGGCGAATGGCTAGGCCCGGTCGCCGGCCGAAGCATATTATAGCGAGGCGTCTAAAATTTACCAGCTAACAGGACAATGAAAATGCCGATTGTCGTCAAACACGCGCTTGCCGCGGCCCTGGCCCTGCTTTTGGCCGCGCCGGCCGCCGGGATCGCCAACGCCGGGGAGAAGGCCCCCCCAAAACCGCACATGATGTATTTCTACAATCCATCCTGCCGCCTTTGCACCCGCGCCACCGAGGTGGTCGGGGCGGTGGAGGAAAAGAACGCCGCCGTCATGAGCCGCCAGCGCTTCAACATCGCCGACAACGAGACCGGCGCCGACAGCGTCCTCTACCTGTTCGAGCTGCTGGACGAGATGGAGGCGCCGGACGACGGCGGCAGCGTCACCTTGGCGGTGTTCCTGGGCCTTCTCGACGCCGACGCGAACGGCGAGCTTTTCTTCGTCCCCAAGCGGGTGTTGATCGAGGGCGACAACATAATCGAAAACCTGGAAAAGGAGGTCGCGGACTTCCTCGCGGCTCCGCTTTCATGGAAGGGGGGGACGCCGGAACCAACCAGCCCGGCGTCGTTTTTTTCCCTGACCGCCCTGGCCTCGGCGCCGACCGAGTCCCCGTCCGCGTCCGGGACCAATCCCCCCGTCAGGCCGCGGATCCGCGCCTCCCGGGGCGACGCGGCGGCGCGGGCCCAGGCTAGGCTGCGATTCGGGGCGATCAGCCTGGCCGCCTTGGCGGACAGCGTCAACCCCTGCGCCTTCGCCACCATCATCATCCTGGTGTCCATGATGTCCAGCGCCAGGCGCAGCCGGCGGGAAATCGTCCTGGTGTGCCTTTCCTTCACCGCCTCGGTGTTCCTCACCTACTTCGCCATCGGCCTTTTCCTTCACCGGGCGATAGCCGAGATCAACCAGCGCGGCGGCTGGTTCCTCTTCGCCGCCGATTTGATTTACTACGCCGCCTTCGCGCTGTGCCTGATCTTCGGCGCCCTCAGTTTGCGGGACGCCTGGCTGCTGTTCGGGGGCCGGGCGGCCGAGGAGATGACGCTGAAGCTCCCGAAAGCCTTCAAGACGCGCATCAACCTGGCCATGGCCAGGGGCGTCCGGGCCTCTTGGCTGGCGGGCGGGGTTTTTGTCGCCGGGGTCACCGTCTCCTTCCTGGAGGCCGCCTGCACCGGGCAGGTTTACCTTCCCACCATCATCTCGATCGCGAAATTGGATCTATGGCATACCCTGCTGCTGCTGGCCTGGTATAACCTCCTTTTCGTCCTGCCGTTGCTCGTCATCTTCGGCCTGGTGCTCTGGGGCGTGTCAAGCCGGCAGTTGGCGGATTTCTTCAAAAACAACCTGGCCTGGACCAAGCTGGCCCTGGGGCTGGTCTTCGCCGCCATGGGAGCGCTGCTTTGGTTCGAGATGTATTGGCCGCCCGGCTACCGGGGCGGATGAGCGCCGGCATGGACGACGGACAACCCCGCCACGTGGCCTTCATCATGGACGGCAACGGCCGCTGGGCCGAGGCCCGGGGATTGCCCCGCGCCCTGGGACACCGGGCCGGCGCCGAGACGGTCAGGCGGGTGACCTCCTTCGCCCGCCGCCGCGGCATACCCTTTCTCACCCTGTACGCCTTCTCGACCGAGAATTGGTCGCGGCCAAGGGAGGAGGTGGACGCCCTGATGGAACTCCTTTCCTCTTTTTTGGCGGCGGAGCTGCCCGCCCTTCTGGAAAACGGGGTGCGCCTGAAAATCCTGGGCGATCGGACCGGCCTTTCCGAGGGCTTGCGGCAACGGCTGGCCGCCGGCGAGGAGCGGACCGTCGGCCTGACCGGCCTGACCCTGTCCCTCGCCATCAATTACGGCGGCCGGGACGAGTGCCTGCGGGCGGCCCGGCTGGCCGCGGAGCGGCTCGCCGCCCTGGGGCGGGGAATGGAGAGCCTGGATCAGGAATTCTTCGCCGCCTGCCTCGACACGGCCGGAATGCCGGATCCGGATCTGATCATCCGCACCGCCGGCGAGATGCGGCTGTCGAATTTCCTGATCTGGCAGGCGGCCTACGCCGAATTGTTCTTCACCCGGCGTACCTGGCCGGATTTTTCCGACGCCGATTTCGAGGAGGCGATCCTGGAGTACGGCAAGCGGGCCAGAAAATTCGGGGGCGCCTGAATGGCTGGCGGCGGCAAGGCGAAAACATTGGAGAAGCGGAAAGGCTTGAGCTCGAATTTGGCGCTCAGGGCCTTTTCGTCCCTGGCCGCCCTGTTCCTGGCCTATGCCGCCCTGCGCCGCGATCTGATCCAGGCCGATTCCGGCAACTGGGGCGCCGCCCTCCTGGCGGCGGGCATCGGCGTCGCCTGCCTTCGGGAATTCTACCGCATGGCCCGGGCCGACGGCTCCAGGCCCTTCTCCGCCGCCGTCTATGTCCTGGGCCCCCTATGGCTGCTCGCCAGCGAGTGGGAACTGTCGGGCGGGACGCCCCTCAACGTCAACCTGGTCCTGCCGGCGGCGGCCGCCATCATCGTCATGCTGCTCCAGCTCACCCGCAAAAGCAACGACAACGCCATCGCCAACGTCGCGGTCACCCTTTTCGGCCTGATCTACTGTTTCCTCCTTCCCGGCGTCTTCCTGCATCTCCTCCGCCTGGAACTGGCGCCGGGCGGCTGGCCCATGGACGGCATCGAATTCATGACCGTCTGCGTCTTCGCGGCCAAGGCGGCGGATGTCGGCGCCCTCATGATCGGCGGCCGCTGGGGCAGGAGCAAGATGATCCCCCGCCTCAGCCCCGGCAAGACCTGGGAAGGGGCGGCCGGCGGGCTGGCCCTCAGCGTCGTCCTCCTGCAGTTCATGGTTTTCACCGCTCCGCGAATGGCTCTGGCCCGGCTGGGTACCGGCCGGCTGATCCTGCTGTCGCTAGTGTTGACGGCGGCCGGCATGGCCGGCGATCTGGCGGAATCGGCGTTCAAGCGGGGCGGCCGGCGGAAGGACGCCGGAAGCGGGGTGCCCGGCTTCGGCGGCATGCTGGATCTCGTGGACTCGCTCATACTCGCCGCGCCGGCCATGTACCTGTTTTTGCTCCTGTGCGGCGCCAGGCACGTGCCGGCGTGAGCGGGGCGGATCCCGGCCGCGCGCACCGGGAGGAGGCCGGATGATCAAGCTTACCGTAATCATCCCCTACCCGGAAATCCGGGAGCGGGCCGAAAATATCCTGGCCGCCCAGGCTAGGCCCGGGGTGGAATGCGAGATCATCCACGCCTACGGTACGGCGGTGGACGGCCTGCGTCTGGACCGGGCCGACATCATCCTGGCCCGGGGCCTGACCCAGCAGGCCCTGAAGCGCCGGTACGGAGACGCCGCCGTCCTCGAATTCAAGGTCAGCGCCTACGACATCATCCGGGCCCTCCAGGCCTGCGTACATGCCCATGCCTCGGACCGCGTCGCCATCATCGCCGCCGATTCCGTCCTCCACGACGTCGAATCGCTCAAGGAAATCGTGAACGTCGATCTCAAGTTTTTCCGCATCCGGGACGAGGCCGGCATCCTGACCGCCCTGGCGGAGGCGGAGCGGGACGGCTTCGGGGCGGTGGTGGGCGGCCTCACCGCCTGCACCCTGGCGCGGGAGCGGGGTTGGCGGACCAGCGTCATCCGCACTAGCGACGAAACCGTCCAGGTGTCAATCCTGGAGGCCATGAACACGGCGGCGGTCATCCAAAACGAGCGCGCCAAGGCGGAGATATTCCGCGCCATCCTCCGCAATTCCCGGGAGGCGATCCTTTTTTTCAACCCGGACGGCCGGCTGGCCGTGTTCAATCCCCGGGCCCGGGAGATACTCAACCTGCCGCCGGCGGAAAACCTGGACGGGCTCACGGCGGCGGAGTTGCTGGGCGACCCGGAAATAACCGCAATCATCCGGGAGCGGCGGGAACGGCGCGCCCTGGTCAAGGAGGTCAACCAGGCCCTGGTCGTTTGTGGTTTCGCGCCGGTGCGGCTGGCGGAACAGGACATCGGCGTAATCTGCACCTTCCAAAGGGCGCACGAGATCCAGGCGGCCGAGCACCGCATCCGGAAGGAGCTGAACAAGAAGGGCCTCGTCGCCAAGTACCGCTTCGCCGACATCGTCCACGCCTCGCCGGTTCTTTCCCAGGTCATCGCCACCGCCGGAAAATACAGTTCGGTCGACGCCAACATCCTGTTGACCGGCGAGACCGGCACCGGCAAGGAACTTTTCGCCCAAAGCATCCACAACGCCAGCCGCCGGAGCCGCCAGCCCTTTGTGGCGGTGAACTGTGCCGCCTTCCCCGCCAATCTGCTGGAAAGCGAGCTTTTCGGCTATGTCGGGGGGGCTTTTTCCGGCGCCGCCAAGGGCGGAAAAACCGGCTTGTTCGAACTGGCCCACGGCGGCACCCTGTTCCTGGACGAAATCGGGGAAATGCCGCTCGATCTCCAGGCGGTTTTGCTGCGGGCGCTCCAGGAGGGGGAAATCCGCCGGATTGGCGACGACCGGTTGATCCCGGTGGATGTGCGGATCATCGCCGCCAGCAACAAGGAATTGCGGGAAAGGGCGGCGGCCGGCCGCTTCCGCCTGGATTTGCTGTACCGCCTGGATGTGCTGTCCCTCGCCATCCCGCCGTTGCGGGAGCGCTTGAATGACGTCGGGCGGCTAATTGAACACTTTCTCCGCCTTTTTTGCCGCGAATATGGAAAAATCGGCCTCCGGTTGTCGTCCGGAGCGTTGGAAACGCTCAAAAGCCACAATTGGCCCGGCAACATCAGGGAACTCAGAAATATCTGCGAGCGATTGACGGTTCTCGGATTGAATGATGAGGAAATAACCAAGGAACAAGTGGACAGGTTTTTGCCCGTCACCTCGTTGTCCAATGAAGCATCGCGGCCCGCCGCTATGCTGCCGCCGGTCGA
>JAISYD010000192.1 GCA_031270145.1 Planctomycetota bacterium | reverse complement strand
CTGGCGCACCATCTCGTTCAAGAGCAGCGCCTTGGCCGACAGACTGGCGGGCAGTTCGACGACCGGCTGGCCGGCGGCGGGCTTCGAGGGTTTGGGCACGGCGCGCCTGTCGTCGAAATTTATACCATCAAGCGCTTTCGAGAGGAATGAACACGTTCCAAAGAGCGTGAAGGAGAGGCGCGTTTAACATCCCGGGGCGCGCTCGAGACCAACGGGATTTCTATGGAGGAGTAAGACATGAAAAAACTGCTTTTGACCCTTGCGGCACTCTCTCTGGCCTCGGCTCCGCTCATGGCGGCCGAATCGTCCGCCGCGAATTGGCCGAGCCAGGCGATCAACCTGGTCGTCGCCTTCGGCGCGGGCGGGAATTCCGACTACAACGCCCGGGCCATGGCCAAGTACGTGAGCCAGGAGCTTGGCCAGCCCATCGTCATCACCAACGTGGGCGCCGCCGGCGGAACCGTCGCCGCGGCCCAAGTCAAGGACGCCAAGCCCGACGGCTATACCGTATTGGTGCATCAGCTTTCCCTCAACGTCGCCGCGGCTTCCGGAGTCATCGATTTCACCTATGCCGATCTGGCGCCGGTCACCGTCTTTGCCAAGGCTTCCGACGAGGTGATCGCCGTCCGGGCGGACGCTCCCTGGAACAGCATTCAGGATCTCATTGCGGATTCCCAGAAGAATCCGGGGAAATATCGCATGACCGCCAATACCGGCGCGTCCACCCAGTGGATCGCCATCGCCATGCAGAACGCGGGCGCCAAGCTGAACGTGGTGAGTTCCGGCGGTTCCGGCGAACGGATTCCCCTGCTCCTCGGCAATCACGTGGATGTCATCCCCATTCAGATCAACATGATCGGGGATTACCTCAAGACGAACAAGTTCAAGGTTCTGGCCACGGTCAGCCCGCAGAGACCCGCCGCCTTGCCCGAGGTCCCCACCCTCATCGAGTCGGGAGTGAAGTGCAGCTACGGCTACTACAACACCTTCTTCATGCCCAAGGGAACCGATCCGGCAATCGTCGCCAAATTCAGCCAGGCCGTGAGCAAGGTCGTATCCAGTAACGCCGCCTATGCCAAGGAAATCGTCGCTTTCGGCCAGACGCCGTTCTACATGGATACCCAGGCCACGACGGAGCATTTTGCCAATGAACTGAAGAATCTGATGGAAATTTCCGACGTGCTTCGGGGCAAGAAGTAGCCTGATTGGTCACGACTTCAGTCATTCCGAGCACGGGTCGTTGTCGTCCCGCCCGCAAATGAGCCTGTGATGCGGGCGGGACGCCCCCGCTTTCCTTGTTTTCACGTAAAAGGAGAATGGAGCGCGGGCGTACCGCCGCCTCTTCCTTCACCACGCGGGGGCGCTGGCCGCCATGACCGTTCATTGCGCTCGCAAGCTGAACTTTGATCCCAATCAAGAAAAGTGGAGAGGGTTTTCCGGGAACTTTTCCAGTGGAGGGGCATGTATGAATCACAAGCAAGAAATTGGAACGGGGCTGTTTTTCCTTGTCCTGGCGACGCTGTACCTTGCCGGATCTTTCTCGATTTCCTCGTTCGATCCCTTTGGCAACAGTCCCATGACTTCCAGGGCGATTCCGCAGTTGATCGGGGGCTTGATGGCGTTTCTTAGCGTCGTGCATATCGTGGGAAACGCATTGAAGCTGAAAAGGCCGCGGACAGACAATGAAACAGTCCAGGAGACCGAGGCGGCGGGCAAGCGCCGCTTCGGTCTCGACAGATCCAGCCGGCTCATGCTGTTCTCCGTCCTGTTCATGTGCGTCTATATTTTCCTTTTCACTCGCCTTGGCTTCATTCTATCCACCGCCTTGTTCCTGCTGGCTGAAATATTTCTCCTGATCCCGGCGGGAAAACGGAAATCCTGGGCGCCATTCGTCGTCTGTTTCTCGGCGGTCTTGCCGGTGCTGCTGTACCTGCTTTTCACCAAGCCGCTTTCCATGTTTCTTCCCGTTGGATTTCTGGGATAGGAGGCCGAAATGCTGGAACTGTTCGGCGCCGGTTTTGCCGCGATTTTTGCGAGTCCGGCGAATGTTTTTCTTATTTTCCTGGGCGTGGCGGCGGGCATCGTTTTCGGCGCCCTGCCGGGCCTGACCACGGTCGCGGCGCTTTCCATGTTCCTTCCGATTACCTACGGGATGGATTTGGGAATCAGCCTTGCCATGCTGACCGGCATTTATATCGGCGGCACCTCGGGAGGTCTCGTTTCGGCCATTCTGCTGAACATACCGGGAACGCCCTCGTCCATCGCCACCTGCTTCGACGGACGGCCGCTCGCTCTCAAGGGGCAGGCGGGAAAAGCCCTCGGGGTCGGAATTTTCTGTTCCTTCATCGGAACCCTGTTGAGCATCGCGGCGATGGTTTTCGTTTCGCCCGCGCTGGCGGCGCTGACCATCAAATTCGGTCCCTGGGAAAATTTCGCGGTCACCGTTTTTGCCCTCGCCCTCATTTCCAGTCTGGTGGGAAAATCCCTGACCAAGGGACTCATCAGCGCCCTTTTGGGGATGATGATCGCCACCATCGGGCTGGCCCCCATCGACGCCGCGAAGCGCTACACCTTCGGCAGCATCGAACTGACTTCCGGGTTCACGCTTTTGCCGGTGCTGGTGGGCCTTTACGCAATTTCCGAAGTGATCGCAAGCTCCGCCGGAAACGATGGCAAGGACACGAGCATCATCACGGATTTCAAAATCCACGGCCTGGGATTCAGCCTGGAGGAAATAAAAGGCCAGATCGGGAACATCATCCGTTGCGCCTCCGTCGGGCTCGGTATCGGGGTGCTTCCGGGCATCGGCGGTTCCACGGCCAATCTGGTCGCCTATTCGGTAACGAAAAACGCTTCCAAATATCCGGAAAAATTCGGCACCGGCATCATCGACGGCGTGGTCGCCTCGGAGACCGCCAACAACGCCACCATCGGCGGCGCCATGATTCCCCTGCTTACCCTGGGCATCCCCGGAGACGGCGCCACGGCGCTGCTCCTCGGCGGCTTCATGCTGCACGGGGTGACGCCCGGGCCGCTCCTGTTCGAGACCAATGGCCTGGCCGTGTACATGATCTTCTCGGCGATGATCCTGTCTTCCTTCCTGATGATGCTGGCCATGTACGCGGGAATGAAGGGTTTCGTCCAGATACTGAAAATCCCTTCCTATATCCTGCTGCCGGTCATCGTCGTCCTCTGCATCATCGGAGCCTACGCCACCAATTTCCGCACCTTTGACGCCTGGGGGCTGGTATTTTTCGGCGTCGTCGGCCTTCTGATGCAGAGGTACGGCATGCCGATTCCGCCGCTCATTCTCGGCTTCATTCTGGGCGAACCCTTCGAGACCAATCTTCGGCGGGGCCTCCAGTATTCCAACGGAGATTTCCTCGACATTCTGAACCACCCCCTTGCGCTGATGTTCTTTGTGCTGTTGGCGGCCTTCTTCGGCTTTACCGCATGGCAGAAAAGAGAGAAAAACACATGAGCAATTTACCCATCATCACCCGGATGCGCGTCATCCCCGTGGCCGGATACGACAGTATGCTGCTCTCGCTGAGCGGCGCGCACTCGCCCTTTTTTACCCGGAACCTGGTCATCCTCAAGGACAGTTCCGGCCATACCGGAGTCGGGGAAGTCCACGGCGGAGACGCTATCGCCCAGGCGCTCGAAGGCTACGTTCCTCTGGTCGAGGGACGCGGCATCGGCGAATACCGCTCCATTATCCAGTCCTTGAAGCGGATCCATGAACGGTCGGCAAAAAACAGCGAGGGGCTGCAAAACCTATCCCTGGCGAATCTCAAGGACGTGGTTCACGCCGAAACCGCGGTCGAGGCGGCCTTGCTGGATCTCATGGGACAGTTTCTGGAACTGCCCGTCTGCGAGCTATTGGGAGACGGCCGCCAGCGGGAGGACGTGGTCGTCCTGGGCTATCTCTTTTATCAGGCCGATGGCGGCAAGACCGGACTCCCCTATATCGACGAGAAGGACGACGGCAATCCCTGGTTTGAACGGCGGCGAAAGCCCGCCATGACGGTGGAGGCCATCGTGGAACAAGCGCGGGCCGCCAAGGAATATTATGGTTTCAAGGACTTCAAGCTGAAGGGCGGCGTCCTCTCCGGAGAAGAGGAGATGCGGGCCATTTATGCCCTCGCCGGAGAATTCCCGGACGCGCGGATCAACATCGATCCCAACGGGGCCTGGTCGCTCGAAGAAGCGATCCGGCTCTGCAAGGGTTCCCCCTTGACCTATGCGGAAGACCCCTGCGGCGGGGAACGCGGGTATTCGGGCCGGGAGACCATGGCGGAATTCAAGATGGCGACCGGCATTCCCACGGCGACCAACATGATCGCCACCGACTGGCGGCAGTTCTACCACGCGGTGGTGGAGAAAGCGGTGGACATCGTTCTGGCCGATCCTCATTTCTGGACCATGGAGGATTCCGTCCGCATCGGCCAGGTATTGGATCATTGGGGCCTGACCTGGGGTTCCCATTCCAACAACCATTTCGACGTTTCCCTCTCGATCTTCGCCCATTGCGCCGCCGCCGCGCCGGGCAACATCACCGCCATGGACACGCACTGGATCTGGCAGGACGGACAGCATCTTACCCAAAACCCGCTGAAGATCCGCGAAGGGAAAATTCACGTCCCCGATACGCCGGGATTCGGATTGGAACTCGACATGGACGCGGTGATGAAAGCCCATGAGTTGTACAAAAAACTCGACTCCGGCGATCGCAACGATGCCATGGCCATGCAATATCTGATTCCGGGCTGGAAGTTCGATTCGAAAAAGCCCTGCATGGTTCGGTGACGGCTGGGAGATTTTCCGTCTGATCCTCGACGTCGCCAGTGGCCGCAGAAAGACATGGGCCGACCGCTGGGGCCTGTCCAATTCATTGGCCGTGTTCAATCCCGCGCCGGTGACCTGAGCGTCTGTCTTTGGGGCGCCCCGATCTTTTTTGCGCGGGCAGAGGAAGCAAAATCTGCGTGAATCCGCGCAATTTGCTAGGGCGCTCTCGGATATTATTGCCTTCCTGAAAAATCACACCTGACGAGGTTCGACATGTGGCTCTTCGACCCCC
>JAISYD010000179.1 GCA_031270145.1 Planctomycetota bacterium | reverse complement strand
TTTGTTTAAGATTCCTGCCAGTGAATTTGCCATGGATATTGCGGGCAAGGGTTGGGCGGATTTTTGGAAAGGGAGGAGCGGGAAAATGCTGAGGAAGACTGGAGCGTTTTGGTTGCTTGTCCTGTGCCTGGCGTCGCTTGGCCGCGTCCCGGCGCCGGGCGGCGAGGTCATCAAGGTCGGGGTCATGCATTCGCTTTCGGGGACCATGGCCATCAGCGAAACCACGCTGAAGGACGTCATGCTGATGCTGGTCGAGGAGCAAAACAAAAAAGGCGGGCTTTTGGGGAAGAAATTGGAGGCGGTAGTGGTGGATCCGGCCTCCGACTGGCCGGTGTTCGCCGAAAAGGCCAGGCAGCTCCTGACCCAGGACAAAGTCGACGCGGTGTTCGGCTGCTGGACCTCGGTGTCCAGAAAATCCGTCCTGCCCGTTTTCGAGGAATTGAACGGGCTGTTGTTCTACCCGGTGCAATACGAGGGGGAGGAGTCGTCCCGGAACATCATCTACACCGGCGCGGCCCCGAACCAGCAGGCCATCCCCGCGGTCGACTACCTCATGGACAGTGGGGTCAAGCGCTGGGTCCTGGCCGGCACCGACTACGTCTATCCCCGCACCACCAATAAAATCCTGGAGGCCTATCTCAAAAGCAAGGGCGTCGCGGATGCCGACATCATGATCAACTACACCCCTTTCGGCCATTCCGATTGGCAGTCCATCGTGGCCGAAATCAAGCGCTTCGGCGGCGCCGGCGTCAAGACGGCGGTGGTCTCCACCATCAACGGAGACGCCAACGTCCCATTCTACAAGGAATTGGGGAACCAGGGGGTGGACGCGGTCAGCATCCCGGTGGTCGCCTTCTCGGTGGGCGAGGAGGAGCTCTCCGGCATCGACACCAAGCCTCTGGTCGGGCACCTGGCGGCCTGGAACTACTTCCAGAGCGTCGAAAACCAGGACAACGCCGATTTCATCAAGAAATGGCGGGCTTTCACCAAGGACGCCAAGCGGGTCACCAACGATCCGATGGAAGCGCATTACATCGGCTTCAACGCCTGGGTCAAGGCGGTGGAGAAGGCGGGGAGCACCGACGTCGACAAGGTTCTTGACGCCATAATCGGGGTCAGCGTCCCCAACCTGACCGGCGGCGTGGCCGAGGTGCTGAAAAACCACCATCTGACCAAGCCGGTTTTGATTGGCGAAATCCAGGACGACGGGCAATTCGCGGTGGTTTGGGAAACCGACGGCGTGGCGCCGGGGGACGCCTGGTCGGACTACCTGGAAGGCTCCAAGGATCTGATCGCCGATTGGACCGCTCCCATCAATTGCGGCAATTACAACGTCAAAACCAAGGTTTGCGGAGGGGCCCGGAACTAGCCGCGTTTGCTTCGGGGCGGGCGGAAGAAGGCCGGTTTTCCCCCGTCCCGGCTGTTTTTTCGGTTTCCGGCCAAGGATTGACTGACGAATGTTACGCGCATTGCCGGCAATCGGGGCATTGGCCCTGCTCCTGTTGTCCCCGCTCGCCGCCCCGGCCGGGGCCGGCGAGCAGGAAGGGTTCGCCTTGTCCGGGGCGGCGCTCTCGGCGCTCGCCAGCTCCAAGGTGAACGACCGCTCCGTCGCCATAGCCGAAATGGCGCGCGACGCCTCCCCCATGGCCAGGGAAATCCTCCGCGCCCTGCTCGAAGGCCGGCTTTACCTTGACAAGGCCGGCGGCGGCGTTTATTTGGCCGGCCCGGACGGGGGAGCGCCGGCGAACGCCGTTTCCGGTCCGCCCGCCGCCGGCGGCCCCGCCGGGTTGAAAAAAATCACCGTCAACAACGGCCAGCGCCAGGAAATCGCCCGCGTCCTGCATACCTTGGCCCTGGCCGGCGGCGAGGTTCAAAGCCGCCGCGCCGCTTCCGCCGCCCTGCTTTCCGATGCCGGGCAAGGCCCCGCCGCCCCGACGCTGGAACGCCTGATCGCCGACGAAAGCGATCCCGAGGTTCTCCGCAACCTGCGGGCCGCGTTGGGGCTGCTCCTGGCGAGGGCCGGGGACGCCTCCCGGACGGCCGAGCTGGAAACGGCGATTGACTATCTGGCGGCCAGCGGCCAGCCCTCCACCCGGGCCGCCCTGGCCGGCCTCGCGGCCTCGACCAACCCGCAAGTGGCGAAAAAGGCGGCGGACGCCTTGTACTGGGCCCATGTGGCGCTGGATTGGGCCGCTTTCACCGAAACCATGTTCTTCGGCCTCAGCCTCGGCTCCATCCTGGCGCTGACCGCCATCGGCCTCGCCATCACCTTCGGCGTTATGGGAGTCATCAACATGGCGCATGGCGAACTGATCATGATCGGCGCCTACACCGCCTGGGGCATGCAGCAATTGCTTCCCAACCACCTCTCCCTGGCCCTCGCCCTCTCGATTCCGGCCGCTTTCGCCGTCTCCGGCGGCATCGGCGCGATCCTGGAGATCGGCGTCATCCGCTTTCTGTACGGAAGGCCGCTGGAAACGCTCCTGGCGACCTTCGGGATCAGCCTGATTCTGCAACAAACGGTCCGCTCCCTGATTTCATCGCAAAACCGGGCGGTCGACAACCCCGGCTTCATGAGCGGCATGTGGCGCATCACCGAGAACTTCAGCGTCACCTGCAACCGCTTTTACATCCTGGTCTTCTGCCTGGCCGTGTTCGCCGCCATCTTCGCCGCCATGCACTGGACCCGGCTGGGGTTGGAGGTGCGGGCCGTTTCGCAAAACCGCTCCATCGCCAGGGCCATGGGGGTGCGCGATTCCCGGGTCGACGCCCTCACCTTCGGCCTCGGTTCCGGCATCGCCGGCATGGCCGGGGTGGCCCTGAGCCAAATCACCAACGTCGGCCCCAACCTTGGGCAAGCCTATATCGTCGACTCCTTCATGGTCGTCGTCTTCGGCGGGGTCGGCAACCTCTGGGGCACCATGATCGGCGGGCTGCTGCTGGGAGTGGCGAACAAGGCGCTGGAACCCGTATCCGGCGCCATGCTGGCCAAGATCTTCATCCTCGTCCTCATCATACTTTTCATCCAGAAGCGTCCGCGCGGACTGTTCCCGCAGCGCGGCCGGGCGGCGGAGGGATGAGCGTGCCGGCCCTGCCCGAAGAGCGCGAACGCGTCTTCAATACGTCCGCCATCGCCTTCCTGGCGCTGACCGGCGCCTTCGCCCTGGCCGTCAGCCTAGGCGGACTCATGCCGGCGGACAGCCTCCTCCACCCGTCCGACTACACCCTGACCCTGCTCGGGAAATATCTTACCTACGCCATCCTGGCGCTGTCGGTGGATCTGATCTGGGGGTACCTAGGCATACTGAGCCTCGGGCACGGCGCCTTTTTCGCCCTGGGCGGCTACGCGCTCGGCATGCATCTGATGCGAAACATCGGCTCGCGAGGCGTTTACGGCAACGCCGAGCTGCCCGATTTCATGGTTTTCCTCAATTGGCGGGAGCTGCCCTGGTTCTGGCGCGGGATGAATCACTTTCCGCTGGCCTTCCTCATGGTCTTCCTGGCGCCGTCGCTTTTGGCGCTGATCTTCGGCTGGCTCGCCTTCGCCTCGCGGGTCAGCGGGGTTTATTTCTCCATCATCAGCCAGGCCCTGACCT
>JAISYD010000146.1 GCA_031270145.1 Planctomycetota bacterium | reverse complement strand
ACCCCGGGATCGCGATCCCGGCCGGCCAGGTTTTCCGCCTTGGTCGCCAACAGTTGCCGCCCGAGATCGCGCAGCGCCCCGGCCGCCTCCGCCAGGCGGTTCACCTGCGGCTCGGCCCGGAGCAGCCGGCGCTCCATGCCGTCAAGCCTCCGGGCCGCCTCCCGGAGAACTTCCGGCCCATGCCGGGCGATATTCTTCCGGGCGGCTTCGGCCTTCTCCGGATCCTCGGAAACAAGCTCCCGGACCAGGATTTCCGCCTCCTTCCGGGCCTTTTCCAAAACCTCGCCCCCGGCGCCGCCGGCCCCGGCCAAAAAAGCTCCCAACGGACCGGAGGGGCGAAGCGTTTCCACTTCCGGCCGGTTGCCGCCCGGCAGGGCGTACAAGGCGTCCAACCGCCGCCCGGTCTCCGGGCCGGCGCCGGCGGACCAGGCCGGACGCGTCGCCGGCCCGGAAGCTGTTTGTTCCCCCGGGGCCGCCGGCGCGGGCGGTTTGCCCGGCTCGGGCGGCATGGCGCCGCTTGCATCCGCCGCCTTCGGCGAAGGCCGGGGAATGGCCGTGGCCGGAGCGGATGCAACCGGCGTTTTCGCCGGCGCCGATCCGGCGGCGGCTGGCGGAGCGTCCGGCGGCCGCTGGAGCGGAGGCGGCGTCTCCGGCTTCGCCGGATCCGCCGTCCCCGGCGCCGGGGCCGGCTCCGGGCTTTTCCCGAGCGGGGCAAGAATGGCGGTAAGGGCTTTATCTATCCGGGGCAGCGGAAAATGCCGTTCCAGAATCGCCTGGGCGGATTTTTCCACCAGCGCCAGGGCTTTCCCCAGCGCTTCCCGGCCGAAGGTCGAGACATAGCGCTCCAGGGCCAGCGGGGCGTCGGAACGCTCCAAATCGATGTTCAGGGTTTCGAGGATGTTCCTGGCCGCCCGGGCCAGCGGCCTTGCCTCGGGCTGTTCCGGCTCGATGGTCAGCGCCAGGATGGCTTTATCGACCAGTTCGCGGGTACCGATCCGACGCGACACGACATCGGCCAGGCCGCCGACCAGCGGCCGGGCCAGCGGCGCGTCATGCGCCAGCAGCCGGGCGGCGGCGTTGAGCTGGGCCGGATGCCCGGCTTCCGGAGCGCCGGCGGCGACGGAGAGCAGGGTCTGGATATTGGCGCGATCCACCTGGACGTTGTGGCGGATCAGCGCCTTGGCCGCTTCCAAGGCGGCGGGGGCGGGGACGAGGCCGGCGGCGCGGAGCAGGATGGCGGCGGCCTTTTCCGCCACCGCGTCCGGCATCTTGCCGGCGGCGCCCCGCCCGGCCGCCAGGCCGGGCAGCGGCAACTCGGCAATCCGGGATATTTGCGCCAGCGCTTCCTTGAGAAACGCCTCCGGCGGCGGATTGTTCGCCGGCAGATCGCTCGGCGCCGGCGTCGACGCCGGCGGCGGCGCGGTTTCGGCGCCTGGCGGCGGCATTGCCGCCGGAAGTTTGACCGGCGGCGCCCCGGCCGTCTCCGGAACGGGCGGGTTTTTCAGGGAAAGCGACTCCGCCGCCTCGCGCAGGAGTTTTTCGGCGCTTTCCGGGAAATCCGGCAAGGGTTCCAAGATCAGCCCAATCAGGCTGGACGCCTCGCCGGAAGGCACGGGGACGGTCTCGGCCGCCGCCACTCCGGCGGCTATTCCGCCGCCGTCCGCCGGCTGGCCGGCGGGGTGGCCGCCCGGCGGCGGCCCATAGGCGGCCCGGCCGGCCAACGTCCCCGATCCGGGCAGGGCCGGACCCTGCACCACCAGGTTGGGCTTGCCCTCGGCCGAAAGCTCGGACTTGAGGATCAGGCTTTGTCCGACCTCCAGGCGGGCGCGGCTGGAAACCGTCAGCCGGTTGCCGGCCCAGCGGAGGACATAGACGCCCTCCCCCAAATCCTCCTCGACGCCGGCCAGGATCACCGTGCCCGGCGGCGGCGGACTCGAGCCGCCGCCGCGCGGGGGCGGCGGGCTTCCGGTTTGCCCGGGTATCCTGGGCCAGCCGTCCATGCCGGCGTCTCCTTCCCCGGATTTCACCGGCGGGCGGCCAGGGCGCCCCAGTCCACCCGGCTGGCGTCGAACACCGGACCGTCGCGGCAAATCCGCCGGAGGGAGTTGCCCCCCCCCGCGTCCAGGATCGGCGCGACGCAGCCCAGGCAGGCCCCGAAGCCGCAGGCCATGCGCTCCTCCAGCGAAACCTCGCAGGCCAGGCCCCGCTCCGCCGCCAATTCCGCCGCGGCCGCCAGCATGGGGACGGGGCCGCAGGCGTAAAGGCGCGGCGCCTGTCGCAAAAGATTATCCCGATCGTCCCGGATGGCGGCGAGCACGGTTCCGCGAAAGCCCCGGCCGCCGTCGTCGGTGGCGACCAGCAGGCGGTCGGGGACGCTGGCGAAACCGGGATGCCGCGGGATCGCCTCCGCCGTCCTGGCTCCCAGCGCCAGAATGGTCCGGACGCCGCCGCTCCGCAATTGTTCCGCCAGGGGCACAAGTCCCGGGGCGCCGGCGCCGCCGCCGATCAGGAGGGCGGCGCCGCCGGCCGGCGGCCGGGAATAGGCGTTGCCGAGCGGGGCGAGGATGTCCACCGCCGTCCCGGCCGGAAGCTCCGCCAGCAGCCTGGTACCCTTGCCGACCACGGCGTAAAAGAAGGAAAATCCGTCCGGCTCGTGGGAGGACGGGGCGAAGGGGCGGCGGAGGAACGGCGCCTCCCGTACCGGTCTTGGCCGCAACTGGAAGAATTGGCCGGGCCGGAAGGCGCCGGCCAACTCGGGCGCCAGCAGGCGCATGCGGAAAAAGCCCCGGCCCGCCGGGACGTTCTCGGCCACCCGCCCCCGTACATCGCGTTTCACGGCGAAAACCGCGTCTTCTTCCGGCATAGGCCGCCATTATAACCTTTCCCCGCCCCGCGATCAACAGCCGCGTTTATGGGAAATCCCGCCGCCAGGAAAAACGGTTTCCCCTTGCCAAAAAACGCCCGCCGCGGTAACTTTGGCTCCACGGAAGTTTTCAGGCGTCTTTTTTCGATCCCGCCTCCCGGGGCGGGGAACGGGGGTGGCGGCGTTGGCCGGCATTATCGGGACAAAACCTTTTCCGCCGCCGGCGGCCTGCCGTCTTTGCGGCGCCGCCGGGGCGACCGTGATCGGGACGCGCGACCGGACCGGCAAGGCGTTGCGGACCGTCATTTGCCCCGGTTGCGGGCTGGTTTGGACCGATCCGCCGCTTGCCAACGCGCGGGACTATTACCGGGACGATTACCGCAAGGCGTACAAGGGGACATACGCCCCCAAAGCCAAGCATGTACTGCGCGCCGGGCAGGTGGCCCTGTCCCGGTACGCCGCCATGAGGGATTTCCTGCCCGCTCCGGGGGGGGGGGGGGACGTCTCGATCCTCGATATCGGGGCCGGCGGCGGCGAATTCATCTATTTGCTGCATACCCTGGGATATGCGGTTAAGGGCCTGGAGCCGAACCGGGGCTATGCCGAATACGCCATCCGCGAATACGGCCTGGATCTTGACGTGGGGTTTGTCCAGGACGCCGATGCGTCTTCCGGGACATTCCGCTTCGTCACTCTGTGGCATGTCCTGGAGCATCTTGAAGATCCCGTCGCCGCGCTCGGGAAAATCCATTCCCTGCTGGATCCCGAAGGCGTCCTGATCGTCGAGGTTCCCAATGTCGAGGCGGTTTGCCAGTCGCCCGCCGGCACTTTCCACGAGGCGCACCTTTTTTATTTCAATTCCGCGACCCTGCGGGAGTTGTTGCTGGCAAGCGGTTTCCGCATCCTGTCGGAGCGGGTGTCCGGCGATGGCGGCAACCTTTTCCTCGCGGCGCGAAAAGCGCCGCCGGACGCCCCGTCCCGCCGGGCGGCGGAGATTCGCGGCAACGCCGAGCGGATCGCCGCCGTCGTCCTGGCCCACACGCCCCTGCGGCATTACCTGACCGCGCGCCCCTATGTCCGCTTTTACCGCCGGTTATGCCGCTCGCTGGGCGAAAAATGGGCGGTCAGGCGTTTTCCGGGCGGCAAGGCGCTCCTGGACGGGCTTTACTCGCGGGCTGCCCGCTGATCCCCCTCCGCCGCCCGCAGCAGGGCCTCGAGGTGCGCCTGGACGCCGGGGTCGTAGCCGAGCCGGGCCGGCTCCGGCCGGCCGGCCGCCAGCGTTTCCCGGATCGCGGCGGCCAGGCTTTCCCGGTCGCCCGCCCGGAAGGTGTGGAGGAGCGGCCGGCTAAGCACTTCGCAGCAGCCGACGTTTTCGGCCAGCACGACCGGCGTGCCGCACAGGGCCGCCTCCGCCCCCACCAACCCGAACGGCTCGTAGGCGGAGGCCAGGATCACGGCGTCGGCGGCCTGGTACAGCGCCTCGATGCGACTGGAAAAACCGAGGCCGCGGATGTTCCGGCCCGGCCCGGCCGGCCGGCCGGCCACCGCCAGCTCGACCGGCAAATCCGTTTCCGTGAAAAACTCCCGTAAAAACGGGAACCCCTTCCGGACATGCCCGCCGGAGACGAAGAGGAAAACCCGCCGGTTGTCCGGGAAGCCGAACTCCCGCCGCAGGCGCAGCCGCTCCTCCGGGACGGCGGGTCGGAAGCGGCCGGCGTCGACCGGCGGATAAATCAGCCGGATCCTGGCCGGTTCGACCCCGTATAGGGAAACCAGTTCGTCCCGCATCAGCCGCGAATGGGCGACAATCAGCCTGGCGTTGGCGTATTGCCGATCCTCAAGATCGATTGTCCAGCGGTCGAAGCGGCCGGGTTTTTTGCCCATGGCGGCCAGGTAGCCCCGGTGGGTGCCGCCGCAAACGGCGATGTCCGGATGTTCCAGCAGGCAGCAGGCGATGTGCAGATCCAGCCCCGCCCCCCGCCGCAGGCGATCCAGCCGCCAGGAGAACCAGCGGGGGCGGAATTTGCCGGGAAGCCAGCAAACCGGCACCCGCCGGATGTCCCGGAGGCGGCGGGTTTCCGGCAGGCCGGGATCGGCCCGGCGGCAAAAGGCGACGACCTCGATTCCCCGGTCCAGCAGGCCGTTGGCGAGGGTCAGGGCGTAGCGCTCCATGCCGCCCCGCAGATCCAGTCGACTGCTGGAAACGCCGATTCGCATATCGTCCCCGCCCCATTCGCCGGCCGCGCCGCGAAATCGCGCTTTTACGCCTCCGCCCCGGGATCGGCGCCCCGCGCCTCCGCGGCGGCGAAGGCGCGGCGGAATTCCTCCAGTCGGCCGGCCCGGATGGCCCGGCGCAAATCCTCCAGCAGCCTGAGGTAGAACCTGACGTTGTGGATGGTCAGCCACACCGGGGCCATGATTTCATCCAGCCGCGCCAGATGCCGGAGATAGGCCCGGCTTACGGTCCGGCAGGTCTCGCAGTCGCAGCCCTCTTCAATGGGCCGGTCGTCGTCCGCGAAGCGGGCGTTCCTGAGGTTCAGCGTCCCGCCGCGGGTGAAGGCCTGGCCGTGCCGGGCGTGGCGGGTCGGCATGACGCAGTCGAACATGTCGATGCCGCTCGCCGCGGCGTGGACGATGTCGGCCGGCGTCCCCACCCCCATGAGGTAGCGGGGCTTGTCCTCCGGCAGGAGTGGGGCCGTGAGCGACACGACGCGCCGGATGTCCGGAGTTTCCTCCCCCACCGCCACCCCGCCGACGGCATAGCCGGGCAAGTCGAGCCCGGCCAGGCGAGCCGCGCTTTCCCGGCGAAAGTCCTCGTACAGACCGCCCTGGACGATGCCGAACAGGGCCTGGCCGCCGCCGGGGTTCCAGGCCCGGCGGGCCCGCTCCGCCCAGGCGTGGGTGAGGGCGAGGGCCTCGGCCGTCCCCTCCCGGTCGGCGCGGGCCGGCGGACAGACGTCCAGGCACATCTGGATGTCGGCTCCGATGGCGGCCTGGATTTCCACCGCCCGCTCGGGACCGAGGAACAGTTCCCGTCCGTCGATGTGGTTGTTGAAAACCACCCCGTCCGGGGTGATGCGGCGCCGGCGGGCGAGGGAAAAGACCTGGTAGCCGCCGGAATCGGTGAGGGTGGGGCCGTCCCAACCCATGAAGCGGGCCAGCCCGCCCCGCGCCGCCACCGCCTCCGCCCCCGGCCGGATCGCCAGGTGGTAGGCGTTGGCCAGGAGCATCCGCGCCCCGGAGAGGCGCAATTGCCCACTAGTCATGCCCTTGACCGAGGCGGCGGTGCCGACCGCCATGAAGAGCGGGGTTTCCGCCGCGCCGTGCGGCGTCTCCAGGACGCCGGCCCGGGCCAGCCCGTCCCGGGCCGCCACGCGGAAGGACAGGCTCATTCGTATTCGGCCAGCCGCGGCAGCACCTTTTTCCGGAAGTCCTTCTCGGTCATGGTGACCACCTCGCCGTCCAATTGGATCATTTGCCGAAAGGCCGCGAACTCGCCCGATTCCGCCGGGCCCCGGGTCGGGTCGTTCCGGTGCATGCCGATGAAATCCTCGCTCCAGGGCTCGGCCTCGTAGACCAGCGGCACGTCCGGCTCGTCGGAGACGGTGACCCCGGAGACCAGCCGGAATGAGCCCCGCCGGGCTTCCTCCGGCGTCAGGCGGGACAGCGCGGCCGGGGCGGTGAAGAGGTCCGTCAACTCCTCCGCCGGAACGTCGTCCGCCGCCAGGCTGTTCTGGAGATCGTCCAGGTTGTCGGGGAAGTGGCCGAAGCGGCTGGCGTATTCCTGGAGCCGCAGCCAAATCAGCTTCAGGTTTGCCCGGGAAGCCTCCATGGCCTTGCGGGCGTTGGCCCTGAGGTTGGCGGGAAAGCTCAGGACCGAGCCGCCGATCATGGCCAGGAAGGTCGGCGCCGGGGACTGCACCGAGATGCGGACGAACATGTCCCCGGGGACCGCCGGATGCACGACGCCCATCACGCCCTTGACGTGGCGGCGCAGGACCGCCAGGGGCGGCCGGCTGGCGAGCCCGGAGGAGCGGGGGTAGGCGCCGCGCATGATTTGCGACAGGTTTGGATAGGTCCGCACCAGCATTTCCGGGGCGTTCAGGTAGAACAGCAGCCCGTGGTCGTCCTCGGCCTGGGCCAGGCGCTCGGCGAAGTCGCGGTTGACGGCGAAGGAGCTGGCGGTCGCCAGTTGATCCAGGGCCGCCACCATGATCTCGCCGGAGGACGCCAGCAGCAGGAAATTGCCGCTGAGGCGGCGGAAGGCGCCGGGATGGGCGACCGACCACGAGACGCTCTTGCGCCAGTCGGCGGTCGGCGAGTGGATGCTGGCGCGGTTCCTTTCCACCGTGTTCTGGCCCTTTTCCAGCAGGGGCTGGGGGTTGTCGGAGCAGGCCAGCACGAGAAGCCATTCGTCGCCCGTCCTCGCGTCCCCGTCCAGCGCCGGGAAAAAGGCGATGCCGGCCTCGCCGGTCAGCAGGTTCAGGATGTCCCGGTTGAAAACGGCTCGCGCCTCGGACGGGATCTGGAAGCTGGGGCCGCCGGCCGAGCGACCGAACAGCCGGCCTCGCTGGGTCAGCAGTTGGCCGAGATGGCCGGGGGCGAGCCTGGCGGCCAGGAAAAATTCGGGGACGGGCTGGTTGGGCGCCGCCTGGGGCGTGGTCCAGACCCCGGCGGGCTGGAGCCGCTCGGCCACCAGCTCCGACAGGGACGAGTCGGCCGTCTCACCCGTGACCGGGATGAGGTAGGTTTCCCGGGAACCGCCGGGGGTGAATTCGAGCCCGTAATACAAGGCTTCGCCGCCCACGCCGCCGTAACCCAGGTAATCGGCCCAGCGCATGGTCATTTCCTGGGCGACCGGGGCGTTGTCGAGGCTGGACCAGATCGCGTCCATGCGTAGGAAGCCGACCGCGTCGGTCGAACCCGAGGCCGGCATGGACGCCGCCAGCCGCCTGCCCCAGGGCGAGGAGGCCAGGCTCTCGCCCTGGTTCAGGAGTTCCAGGCAGTCGGCGGCCAGGGCGGCGTTGTTCGAGGCCAGCGCCAGGTTTTCGGCGAAGCCGACCGCCACTTCCCCGCCAGCCAGGCCGTCCGCCCCGCCGCCCAGCCGCCAAACGTCGAGGTAATTGCCGGCGTGATCCCCCCGCTCCGCCCGGGCGCCGGGATTGGCCAGATAAAAGGACGTCTCCCATTCTCCCAGCAGCTCGAAGGCCGGCAGGCGGTTGAGGCCGATGTCGAAGAGGAGCAAAAAGGAGAATTTCCCGTGGTAGTCGAGGTAAAAGGCCAGGGAAAAACGTTCCGCCCGCTTGACCAGGAGGGGGAACAGGTCGGCCGCTCCGGCGATGGCGGCGATCTGGGCCGGGGAGGCCGCCGTCGCCGGCAGATCGCTGAAGAGCCGTCTCAGGCCGAAGCGGTTGTTGCGCCAGAGGTTGGCCATAGCCGGCTCGTCCAGGAGCTTGCCGAGGGGGCTCCCTTCCAGGTCGCGGGCGAAGCTCGCCGCGTCCGGAACCGCCAGGTAGCCGACGGCGCCGGGGCGGCAGAGCCGGGCCGCCTCGGCCACCCGCCGCGCCGGAAGCACCGGCGAAGGCGTCGCCGGCGCCTTGTTTTCCGCCTTCGGCGCCGCGGCTGACACGGGTTTGCGCAATTCCGACAGGGGCGGCGGAGCCTCTTCCGGGCGGGCCGGCGCGGCGGCCGGGAGCAGGCACGCCAGGGCGAGGGCGAGTCGCGACAAAGCCTGTTTCATGAACCTTCCTTTCTCACGAACAGCCGGCAATGGCAATAGCCGTCGGTTGCGATTTCCCGTTCCCGGTGGACGCAGGGGCAGATAATCTCCCTGTCCTTCCCCGGATCGCCGGAAAGCCTCCGGCAGGGGCAGTATGCCTCGCCGAATTTCGCCTTCCTGGCCGCTATGGCCTCGATGATGTCCCCGACCAAATCCTCGTCCGGATTGAAGCGGCAGTTCCCGTCCGCAAGGGATTTTTCCAGCCGCCGCCGGATCCCCGCCGCCGCTTCGGGGTCATGGTCCGCCATCGCTCGTCTCCTTGCCCCGCTCATTCGGGCCGGCCGGCATCCGTCCCGGCCCCGTCGTCCGCCAGCCTGGCCTTGCCCCGCAGGGCGGTGAAGCCGCGGGGCAGGACGGCGGTCAGGCCGATGCCGGCCGCCAGCCCCGCCAGGGAGCCGACGACAAATGTCATGTCCCCGCCGCCCGTCAGCGCCTGGGCCGCCCCGCCGCCCAGGAAAAGCCCCGCCAGCGCCGGCAGGAACAGCGCCGGCAGCGCCAGGAGCGGACGCGGGGGGCGGTAGCCGAACCGCGCCTGATCGCCCGGCGCGTGCCGGCCGTCCGGCCCCGCCTCCAGCCAGATTTCAAATTTTCCGGGCTTCCCGGAGCCGCACAGGCTCCGGGCGGCGCAATGCCGGCAGCCGTTCCCGGCCTCGGCCTCGGTCTCGACCGAGACCCGTATCCGCCCGTCCGCCCGCTCGATCACCGTGCCGACCAGGATTTTTTCTTCGTCCATGGCTCCGTCTCCGGAGCCATTATATGGATAGCGGCGGGATGGGACAAGGCCCTGGCCGGATTGGCCGGATCCGCCCGCCCGGTTTTGCCGCCTTGGGAGAATGGCCAGGCTGGCGGTCTCGTTTCCAATGCATCCGGTTCGCGGCGCCGGCGTTTTCAAAAAAACCTTTGCCCTTCCCCCTCCCATGCGGTATGCTTTCACTTGCGAAACCTGATTTTGCGCCATCCGGGAGGAACAGCGGCATGCGCAAAAAGATCGGCCTGACGGCGGCGCTCGAAGACTACCTTGAGGCCATCCACAACCTTACCCGGAACGGCCAGGCGGCCCATTCCAACGACATCGCGAAGGCTCTGGAGGTCCACAAGTCGACCGTCAGCGCCGCCCTGCGCTCGCTCGGCGGCATGCGGCTGATCCGCTACACGCCCTACAAGGCCGTGACCCTGACGCCCGACGGCCGGAAACTGGCCGAGGACGTGGTGCGGCGACACCAGGCGCTCCTCGGCTTTTTCGTGGACGTGCTGCGCATCGATCCGGCGATGGCGGAAACGGCGGCCTGCGGCATGGAGCACGCCATCCCCCGGGAAATCGTCGATCGCCTGGCCGGCTTCGCCGACGCGGTGCTCGCTTGCCCCCGGCGGGCGGCGGCCTTGTCCCTGCCCAGCCTGGCCGGCTGCGCCGCTCCGGCCGTTTCCGCCGCCGCCGGCCCCGGAACGCCGGCAACCACCAGCTGATCGTCGGGCCGGGCGATCCGTTTGGATCGGGGGGATGGCCTAGGGGTAAATCCCATCCCGGCGGCGCGCCTCGGCCCGGGGGGAGAAGCGGGTGCCCTCGACCGCCGGCAGGCCGGCCCGCCCGATCTGCGCCTTGATGTAGTCGGCGTGGGGGCAGCGCGGGCCGTGATGGCTGGGCTTGGCGATGCAGGTCGATAGGTGCGCCACGATGCTCCCCGCCTCGATGTTTTCCCGTTTTTTCAGGTTTTTCTTGAGATTCACCAATTTCCGCAGCACCGCCCGGCCCGGGCAGCCGCCGCAGGAAATGGCGTTGTACCGCATTGGCCGCTCCGCCGGGTAGCCGGCAAAGGCGTCGATCCGGGCGTTGAAGGCGTGCTCGCAGAGGAAGCCGGGGCAGACCGCGTCCGTCGCCTTGGCGCATTGCACCACCACCACGTAGCTTTTTTCCATCCCGTCCCCGCCGTCCCCGCTCATGGCTCAAGAGCTTTCAGCTTCCCCGGCGCCGCCTCGCGCACCAGGGCCCGGGCCAGGGCGCGCACCGGATCGATCAGCGGGACGCCCCGGAACAGCGTTCCCGGCAGGGCCAGCGGCAACTCGGTGCAGCCCAGGATAAGCGCCGCCGCCCCCCGTCCGATCAATTGCCCGGCAAAATCCTCCGCCGCGGCGACCGCCCGGACGCTAGGGGGCGAAACCGCCTTCAGCCCCCATTTGTTGTTGTAGATGACGTCGTGCAGGCGCGGCTGATCCGCCTCGTCCACCTGGCTGATCCGCTGGCCCGCCCGCTCCAGCAGCCGGTCGTAGACGCCGCTCCGGCGGGTTCCGCCGGTGGCGAGGACGCCGATGTTCAGGCCGGTTTGCCCGGCCAGGCGCTCCCGGAGGAGCCCAAGCGTCTCCTCCAGCATGTCCAGGACGCGGATGGGGTTGCGATCCGCCGCCATTTCCGCCTGGAATTCGTCGAATATCTCCGGGACGTGGAAGGTGTTGCAGGGGATCCCGCCCACCGCCGGCTCGCCCGCCGCCAGGGCCCGGGCCATGGCGGCGAAAACCCCCGCCATGGCCGTCCCCGGAGAAAGCCTCCGCCGCCGCTCCGCCGCCGGAAGCGCCAGGTAGGCGCTCCGGTCGGGGATGGCCGGCGAATCGGAATGGTGGATCACCCGAAGGTGCGACTGATCGCCCCGGTCCGTCCGGGTCGCCTCGATTATCCCGGCGTGAAGCGCCACCCCGGCCATGGGGCCGACCCCGCCGCCGATGGCGATGACCGCTTCCCGGCCAAGCATTTTCAGGGCTTTTCCGGGCGCCGACCCTATTTGGCGTCCCATACCGCCTGATCCAGCGTTTTTTCCTGCTTGGCGATGATGACCGTCCCCACCATGTCGCCGGTGACATTCAGGCTGGTGCGGCCCATGTCGAGCAGGGCGTCTATGCCAAGGATCATGGCGTAGGCGGCGGCGATGGCGGTGCCGGCCTGGACCTCCATGCCGATGGATTCCATCACCATGAGGAGCATGATGGCCCCGGCCCCGGGGACGCCGGCGGTGCCGATGGAAGCCAGGGTGGCGGTGACGACCACGATGGCCTGCTGGGCCAGGGTGAGCGGGGCGTTGGTGGCATAACCGATGAACATGGCGCAGACGCCCAGATAAATGGCGGTGCCGTCCATGTTGATGGTGGCGCCGAGCGGCAGGGAGAAGGAGGCGATGGATCTGGGCGCCCCCATCCTTTCCTCGGTCGCCCGCAGGGTGATGGGCAGGGTGCCGGAGGAGGAGCGGGTGACGAAGGCGGTGATCATGGGCTGGGTGGCCTTGCGGAGGAAGGCGCCAAGCCCCAGGCCGAAGACGCCTAGGCAGCCGCCGTAACAGACGACCAGGTGGATGGTCAGCCCGATGTAGACGGTGAGGGTGACCAGCAGGAGCGGCCCGATGGCCTTGGACCCCTGCTCGGCGAAGACGATGGCGATCAGCACGAACACGCCGACCGGCGCGTATTGCATGACCCCGGCCACGATCTTGTACATGGTGTCGGCGGCGGCGGTGAAGGTCTCGAACAGGACTTCCGCCGCCTGCGCCGTCTTGGCGTTGGTCGCGTCCTTGACCAGCGAGATGGCGACGCCGAAGCAAATGGAGAAGAAGATGATGGGCAGGACGTCGCCCTTGGCCAGCGATTCGACCGGATTGGTCGGGATGATGGCGAGGATCACCGCGCCGAGGGAGGGCGCGGTCCTGACCGTCACCTGGGCGGCCGGATCGCCGGCCACGTTGAAATTGAGCCCCGGCTGGATGAAATTGGCCAGGATCAGCCCGATCAGCACCGCCACCGCGCTGGTTATCAGGTAAAAGGCGAGGATTTTGACCCCCACCCGCCCCAGGTGCGACGGGGCGATGCTGGCGGCGCCGCCGACCAGGGAGAAGAACACCACCGGCACCATGATCATCTTGAGCAGGCGGATGAACAGGTCGCCGAAAAATCTGGCGTTGTTGCTGAAGCCCTTGGCCAGCGCCGGATCGGCGGCGCCTAGGGCGATGCCGACGACGGCGCCGAGAACCAGGCCGATGAGAATGCGGATCAACAGATTGCTTTGGAAGTACCATGACATGAAGCCTTTTTTGACTCCCGCGTCCGCGCTCATGTTGTACCCTCCGAATGTCCCGTGTTTTTCCCAAACTCGATCCGGACAGGCGCCCCGCCCGTCCTGGCCGATCCGGCCCGGTGAATCCAGGCCGGGATCATTCTACCCGCCGGGCCGCGGCCGGTCAAGCGTCAATCGCCGCCCCGGCCCCCGAAACGCGCCGGGCGGGGGCGGCCGCCCGGGCCGCCCCCGCCCCGTCGCTTCGCCTACCTGACCCGGGCCGCCCGCTCCGCCTCGGCCGCAAGCCGGCCGGTGAAGCCCGCGTTGGCCGCGATCTTGGCCAATGTCCGCCGCCGCCCCTCGCTTTCCGCCAGCGCCGCGTCGCGCTGGGAACGGAGTTCCCGCGCCTCCCCGGCGCAAATCAGCAGGGTTGGCCGCAGCATCCGCCGGAGGAACCCCTCCAGCCTCCCGGCTTCGAGCGCCCTGGCCAGGGCGCCGCAAGCGTTGTCCCCCGACATGATGCTGTTCACCATGGCGTTTTCGCGATCCAGCCAGACGTCGCCCATCCTATTCCTCCCTTGTCAGCCCGGCCAAATGCTTTTCGGCCAGGGCGTAGATGCCGTCCTTGCGGGCCTCCAGCCGGCCGATGATTAGGCCGGCCCCGAATTTGCCGCGCTCGCCGGCGATGATTTCCGCCCACATGGCGTCCAGCGCTTGTTTCAATTTGGCGTCCATGGCGAAACCTCCCTTCCCAATCAAAACCTCCAGGCCAGGCTAAGACGGAAGCCGCGTTTTAAGGCGGTTAAGGACATTCTGAATTTTCCCAGGCAGCAGAGCCTCGGGAACGACCTTTTCAAGTTGGATTCCTCCCTCCCGGGCCAGGCTCTTGGTCAAATCCACGGCCGAGGCCATGGCCAGGCCGGCGGTTTCCCGGCTTACCCGCCCGCCCGCCCGCTTCTCCGCCTGCACCTTCTCGACATAAACGGTCTCGATGACGTCCTCGATCAACTCCAGAACCGACTTTTCCCGCCGCTCCCGAAACCACGACAGGATTTCCGCCGCGCACTTGGCGGCATAGCCGGCGGCGGCGACGGCCATCGCCGCGTTGCCCGGACCGGCGATCCACTCCAGCAGTTTCCCCAACATGTCAGTCCCTTTCTAAAGATTGCCCAACCGTCTGATCAAATCCGCGACCAGCCCGGCGACGGCGCCGCCCAAAAGCAGCCGGATTTGAAAATTCCTTGTTTGCATCTCCCGCAACCTGCCGCGCAGCCCCTCGATGTCGCGCCGGAGGTGGAGCAGCGTCTCGCCCCTCTCGGCGCAGCGCGGAAAGCCCTGGCCGCTGGCGGCCCGGCGGAATTCCTCCGCCAGGGCCTCCAGCCTCCCGTCGATGCGCACCAGCAGATCGTGATCGTTAAGCGCTTTCACGTCTTCCATTTCAAGCCTCCGCGGGCCCGGTTGAGCGTCTCCGCCGTCCCGGGACTCCCGACTCCTCCGCCCCGGGCAAACAACTCGAACAACCCTTTCGCTTCGTCCCGCAACAAATAGACTTGCAATTCCCGAAAAGGCATTTCCGCCAGCTTGCGCAAATATTCGGCATCCGCCCCCCCCTCCCGTCCCCCGTTCTCCTGTACCTTCCTTCCCCATTCCGCCAGCCGGCGCCTTTCCCCGGCGGTAAGTTCCAGGCCTTCCCCTCCCGCGCCCCCTTCCCCACCCGCCGCCGCTCCTCCCCTACCATCCCCCGCCGCCAGCCTCGCCATGTCGAAACCGGCGGCGGCGTAGGC
>JAISYD010000055.1 GCA_031270145.1 Planctomycetota bacterium | reverse complement strand
ATGACGAACATCTTGTTCTCGTCGATTTTCCTGGCCAGGGTGCGGTATTCGTCGGCCTGGCCGCATTTCGGATCGTAGTCGATGACGGTCTTCTTGTTGATCTCCGCCCGCTGGACCATGTTGTCGCGGGGGACGAAATGGATCATCTGGGTGCCCAACTCCTTGGCGAAGGCCTCGACCAGCCCCGCCTCGCCATCGACCTTGCGGCTGTTGCAGATGATGCCGCCAAGGCGGACGCCGCCGGTCTTGGCGTACTTCTGGATGCCCTTGGAAATGTTGTTGGCGGCGTACAGCGCCATCATTTCCCCGGAGGCGACGATGTATATCTCCCGCGCCTTGCCCTCGCGGATGGGCATGGCGAAGCCGCCGCAGACCACATCCCCCAGCACATCGTAGAAAACATAATCCAGATCGGACGTGTAGGCGCCCAGGCGCTCGAGCAACCCGATGGAAGTGATGATGCCCCGGCCGGCGCAGCCGACCCCGGGCTCGGGGCCGCCGGACTCCACGCACTTGATCTTGGCGAAGCCGTCCTTCATGACCAGCTCCAGCTCGATGTCCTCGCCCTCCTCGCGCAAGGTGTCCAGGACGGTCTGCTGGGCCAGCCCGCCCAAGATCAGCCGGGTGGAATCGGCCTTGGGATCACAGCCGACAATCATGATGTGCTTGCCCATTTCACCCAGGGCGGCGGTAAGGTTCTGGGTGGTGGTCGACTTGCCTATGCCTCCCTTGCCGTAGATGGCCACTTGTCGCATGCCTCGTCTCCTTGTGATCAAAACAATCCCCGGGGGCCAGTCCGCGTTTATCACGCTTTTTACTGGTTTCGCCTTGCGATATATCCATAAGCAAAAACAGAGCCAAACATGTGGTCTGTCCGCTGATTTATTTATATCAACTCATAACTATATAAATAATAATATATTATGAAAACAGAATTTTATCCGGATTATTCGCCGGCCATGAACGACGCGACAAATTTGTAAAATTTCCCACACATTTGTGTTGTGCGAATGCCGCAAGCCGGGAAGCTGAAAATGCGCGGCGGGATGAATGTACGATTATATGACGGCGGGGATGGCCTTTAGACGAATCGCCATCGCCCCCCTCCCCTTTTTTCCGGCCAGGCGGGGACGCATTCCCCGCTTGCCGGAAAATCGGGCCGGATCCGCCTCACGCCCGATCCGGACGCCGCAGTCCCCGGGCCGCCTTCGGGCCGCCGTGGCGCATGACCAGGTACTGGAAGCTGTCGACCAGCGCCTGGCAGGACGCGTCCAAAATGTTTTCCGACACCCCCAGCGTTCCCCAGCCGTCCCGGCCCTCGCGCGACTGGATCACCACCCTGACGCTGGCCGCCGAAGCGGCCATGGCGTCCACGATATGTACGCGGTAGTCGGTCAGGCGCAACGCCTCGACAAAACCGTAAACCGGCGAAAGCGCCTTCCGGAGCGCCAGATCCAGGGCCGATACCGGGCCGTGCGGCCCCTCCGAGACGGTGTGGAATTCCTCGCCTCCGACCCGGAGCTTCACCGAAGCCTCGGAAAGGCGCAAACCCTCCGCCCGCTCCTCCGAGGAGGCCCGGAAGGAGAGGAGCTCAAAGGCCGGACGGTGCCGGCCGAGCAGCCGGAGGATGAGCAGTTCCAGGGAAGCATCGGCGTTTTCAAAGGCGTAGCCGGCGTTTTCCAGGCGCATGATCTCGTCCAGCGCTTCCCGCTGCCGCCCGGGGTTCCTGGCGAGGACGGGGAAGCGGGCGATGATGCTGGCGCGCCCCGACAATTCCGAAATGAGGATGCGGCGGCGGTTCCCGACCAATTCGGGGCGGAACGCCTCGTAGGTGCGGCGGTTCCGGCTGATCCCGGAGACGTGCAGCCCGCCCTTGTGGGCGAAGGCGCTGGCCCCGACGAAGGGCTGGAAATCGCGCCGGGGCAGGCCCGCCATCTCGTAGGCGAAGCGGCTGGCGTTGGTCAGCCTCCTAAGGTTGGCCGCGCCCAGGCAGCGGATGCCGCTCCCCAACTCAAGGACCGGGATGACGGTGGCGAGATCGGCGTTGCCGGTACGCTCGCCAAAGCCGTTGAGCGACCCCTGGACCAGGCCGGCGCCCTGGAGGACCGCCTCCACCGAGTTCGCCGCCGCCATGCCGATGTCGTTGTGGCAGTGGATGCCGACCAGGCGGCCGGGGAAGCGGCGGCGGACCAGGCCGACCGCCTCGCCCGTCTCCCGGGTCAGGGCGGCGCCGTTGGTGTCGCAGAGGACGGCGGCGTCGGCTCCGGCCCGCCAGGCGGCGTCCAAGGCCGCCATGGCGTATTCCGGATCGCTTTTCAACCCGTCGAAAAAATGCTCGGCGTCGAAAAAGACCTCGGCCAGCCGCCGCTTGAGGAAGCCGACGGAGGAGGAGATCATGCGCAGATTCTCCTCCAGCGAGGTCCGCAGCGCCTGGGCGACATGCAAATCCCAAGCCTTGCCGACCAGGCAGGCGGCTTCGGCCCCCGACTCGGCCAAAAGCCGCAGATTGGCGTCCGTCCCGGCCCGGACGCCCGGCCGGCGGGTGGAGCCAAAGGCGACCAGCCGGGCCCGCCGCTTCCCGGTTTTCCGCAAGGCGGCGAAAAATTCCCGATCCTTGGGGTTGGAGCCGGGCCAACCGCCCTCGATGTAGTGTACGCCCAGGCTGTCGATGGCCCGGAACAGCCGCAATTTGTCGTCCAGGCTGAAACTCACGCCCTCGCCCTGCGAGCCGTCGCGCAGGGTGGTGTCGTAGACGATGACGGATCTCTTTCCCGGCATGTTTCGCCTCCGGCCGTCCAGCGACCTGTTCCAGCTCAGCCGTCCAGCGACTCGTCCCTGGCGTTTCGGGCCAGGTATTCCCGGGCCGGCTCCAGGGCCGGATGGCTGAGGTCGCCCGTCAGGCCGACGAATTCGCGGAGGTGGGTCAGCGCCAGCATGCCGTTGCGCACGGCCGCCTCCTTCAAATACAGATCCGCCAGTTGCAAATTGATTTCGGCCCGCAGTTGCCGGTTGGCGGGATCGGCGTCCGGCACGGCGCGAAGCAACTCCCAGAGGATGCTCTCGCATTCCCTGGCCCGCCCGCTCCGCCGAAGGGCGAGCCCCAGCCGGAGGGAGGCGGGATAATTGTCCGGCTCCTCCCGCAGAACGTCCTGGAAGGCGTTGATGGCGTTGGCCCAGTTGCCGCGGTCGAATTCGCAATAGCCCATGTATAGGCGGGCCCGGAGGACCAGGCCGGCGTTTTCCGGATTCTCCCGCCGCAACTCGCCGCTGTTTTGCCAAATGCGGTTGAACTTGGCGTAGGCGGCCCCCGGATCGGCCAAGCCGTGATAATAGACCCGCCCCAGGTTGAAGAGCGTCATGGGGTCGTCCGGCGCCAGCCGCTCGGCCGTCTCCAGCTTCTCCAGCGCGCCCGGCCAATCCTTCTGGTAGAGGAGCGTCTGCCCCCACAGGAGCCAGGCCTCGGCCAGGCGCTCGTCGTAGATGGTGGCGTCCTTGGCGTTGTCGGCGGCGCGGAGGTAATTGTTCTGATCCGAATAGGCGACCCCGATCCAATAATAAGCCTCGGCGCTGTCCGGCCGGATCTTGAGCGCCGATTTGAATTTGGCGATGGCCCGGGTCACTTCCGCGCGGGATCCGTTCTTCAACAGTTCGACGCCGTCCCGCAGGTCGGATTGGTATTTCTCCGCCTCCTCCTCCGATTCGGCCGGGACGGCGGCCGGGGCGAGGGCGAGAAGGGCGGCGAGGAGAACGGCGACGGCGGATTTCCGCCTGGAAGAAAGCATGGTCCGCCCCTCTTCACCAGAACAGGTGGAACACGGCGCCCGAAAGCGGCTTCGGGAAAAAATAAGTCGACTTCTGCGGCATCACCGCCCCGGCCTCGGAGATTTCCCGGACCTGGCCCATGGGGGTAGGACGCAGGATGAAGGCGCACTGGGCGCCGTCCCGGCCGCTTTGCGCCGCCAGCCTGGTCTCGTCGGCGCTCCTGGCGTAGATGATGTTCTCCTTGCGGAGAAGCCGCTCCTCGTCTATGCCCATCAACTCTCCCAGGACAAGGGCGTGCAACACCGCCACGTCCAGCGCCCTCCAGACCTCGGGCTTGTCGGGGAAGAGAGAGTCCATCGGCTTTCGGCTCCGCAGCCGGAGCAGGAACAGGCGCCGGTCGACGGCGAAGCCGAAGGCCGGCAGACCCTCGGCCGCCAACTCATCCGCCAGCTTTTCCGCGGAGATGGGGGCGACCAGGAAGTTCCGCTCGCAGGCGGCGAGGAAACTGGACGGCGCGAAACCGGGCAGGCCGTGAACGATGCGGTGCGTGGGCCAGACGACGAGTCCGGGATCCGAGTCTGGGACAATGAGCATCATGATGCAATCGCAGTCCAGATCGCCCGGGAGCGGGGGGATCTGGCCGGCGGCGCGGATGCTTTCGCGAATTTCCGCCTGGTAGGCCAGGGCGGTTTCGTAGCGGTGGTGGCCGTCGGCGATGAAAAGGCGCGGCGCCGGGGTCAGCGACAACAGGCGGTGGAGGCGCCGCGGATCGTCAACCACCCACATGCGGTTTTCCACTCCGTCGCCGTCCGTCGCCTCGAGGCAGGGGGCGTAGTCGACCAGATCGGCCAGGGCGGCGGCGACGGCGCCGTCCGGATCGGCCAACAGGCCGAAGATCGGCTCCAGGTTGCCGCGGGTGGCGCGCATGAGCTCAAGCCGGTCGCGCTTGGGGCCGGACAAGGTTTTCTCGTGGGGGAATATCCCTTCCCTCCCCCACTCCGACAGCCTCACCTTGGCGAAAAAGCCGCGCCGGACCAGGATGGCGCCGCCCGAGGCGAAACGCTGGTCGTAAAGGTAAACCGCCGGGCGATCCTGGATGAACAGCCCGTCGCCGCGCCAGGCGTCGAGATGGGCGGCGGCGCGGGTGTAGCGGTTGTCCCGGGGCGAGTCGCCCGGCAACTCCCGGCCAAGGATGAGGCGGACGACGTTGCGGTCGTCCCGGGCGTAAAGCGCCGCTTGCTCGGCCGGCTCGATCACGTCGTAGGGCGGCGCCGTCACCCTGGCCGGATCGACCTTGCCGGGATCGTAGCGCCAGCCGGCGAAGGGGAATATGGAACTCATGGCCGGCCCTCATTTTTTCTCAAGGTTCACCAGGCCCAATTCCCGCAATTGCCGCTCGTCCACCGCGCCCGGCGCCCCGGACATGAGGTCGAACGCCTTGGCGTTCTTGGGGAAGGCGATGACTTCCCGAATGCTGTCGCAGCCCAGCATCATCGCCACCAGCCGGTCGATGCCGGGCGCGATGCCGGCGTGCGGCGGCGTGCCGTAGCGGAGGGCCTCGGTGAAGAAGCCGAAGCGCTCCCGGATTTGCTCTTCGGAAAGCCTCAGCACCTGGAATACTTTTTCCTGGAGCTTGGCGTCGTGGATGCGCACCGAGCCGGAAGCCACCTCCGAGCCGTTCAGCACCAGGTCGTAGGCGGCGGAGCGCACCCGATCCAGGCCGCAGTCCTCGCGGGAGGGATCGGCCGCCAGCATGAAATCGACATCCTCCGCGCTCACCGAGGTGAAGGGGTGGTGGGCCGATTGCCAGCGCTTCTCCTCGGGCAGCCACTCAAAGGCCGGAAAATCGGTGACCCAGGCGAATTTGAACTCGCCCGGCCGGGTCAGCCCGAGCTTGACCTGGCCAAGGTAGTTGCGCACCGCCGCCAGGCTGGCGTTCGCCACCCGGGCCTGGTCGGCGGAAAACGCCATGGCGTCGCCGGGTTTGGCGCCCAGCCGGTCGCGAATGGCGTCGATTTGCTCTTTTTGGAAAAATTTCACCGGGGCTCCGCCATACCCGCCGTCCGGGGAAATCTTTATCCAGGCGAGGCCGCGGGCGCCGTAGGGCTTGGCCACCTCCAGGAGTTCCACGTCCAGTTCCCGGCGGCTGAACGACTCGCCGCCGGGGATGGCCAGCCCCTTGACGACGCCGCCGGCGGCGATGGCGGAGGCGAAGACCTTGAATTCCACCCGCCCCGCCAAATCGGTGAGGTCGGACAATTCGAGGCCGAAGCGGAGGTCCGGCTTGTCGCAGCCGTATTTTTCCATCGCCTCCTTCCAGGACAGGCGGGGGAAGGGGACGGCGATGTCGGCGCCGATGCCGCTTTTGAAGGCGTTCCTCATGCAAGCCTCGGCCACGGCGAAGACGTCCTCCTCGTCGGCGAAGCTCATCTCCAGATCGAGCTGGGTGAACTCGGGCTGGCGATCCGCCCGGAGATCCTCGTCCCGAAAGCAGCGGGCGATCTGGTAATAGCGGTCGCAGCCGCCGATCATGCAGAGCTGCTTGAAAAGCTGGGGGCTTTGCGGCAAGGCGTAATAGCGCCCCCAATGCACCCGGGAGGGCACCAGGTAGTCGCGGGCGCCCTCCGGGGTCGATTTGGCCAGCACCGGGGTTTCGATTTCCAGGAAGCCCAGGCTGTCCATGGTCTCGCGGATGGCGTGTACGAAGCGGTGGCGGGCCGCCAGGTTCGCCTGCATGGCCGGGCGGCGGAGATCAAGATAGCGGTGGGCCAGGCGCGCCTCCTCGCCCACCTTGGCGTGCCCGTCGACCTCGAACGGCAGGGCGGCGGACTTGGAAAAGACGGTGAAGGAGTCCACCGCCACCTCGATTCCCCCGGTGGGCATTTTCGGGTTCACCATGTCGGGCGGGCGGGCGAGCACCCGGCCGGTGGCCTGGATCACCCATTCGGAGCGGACCTCCTGCCCGAGTTTGAGCGCCTCCGGCCGATCCGTGTCGAAAACAATCTGGGTCAGGCCATAGCGATCGCGGAGATCGATGAACATGAGGCTGCCGTGGTCGCGGCGGTTTTGCACCCAGCCGGCCAAGGTTATGGTTTGCCCGGCGTGCTCCGGACGCAGATCGCCGCAGGTGTGGGTACGTTTCATAAAAAGGGATCCTTGTGCCGGCGGCGGGCGTCGACGCTCTGCCGCCCGGGTAAAAGCCGCCCGGTCGGGGCGGGCGTCAGAAAGCGGTTTGTCCCCGGTCGGGTCCGTAGGAGACGCTGGCGGTTTCCACTTCCAGGAATTCCGAGATCCGGCGCACATAATTCCGGGCCTCCGGAGGCAGATCGTCCAGGGAACGGCAGGGCGGGAGCTCGGTTTTCCAGCCGGGGAGCGTCTCGTACACTGGTTCGCAGCTCGCCAGCAGGCCGGCGTCGGCCGGAAAGTCCGAGGTTTCCACGCCGTCAATCCGGTAGGCGGTGCATATTTTCAACTCGGCGAACTGCGAAAGGATGTCCAGCTTGGTTATGTGGAGGCGGTTGGCGCCGTTGATCCGCGCCCCGTGCCGCGCCACCACCAGATCCAGCCAGCCGCAACGCCTGGGCCGGCCGGTGGTCGTCCCGAACTCATCCCATTGGTTGGAGCCGCTCCCCCGGAGCATGGCGGCGGTCAGCGAGTCGGCCTCGGTGGGGAAGGGACCGGAACCCACCCGGGTACTGAAGGCTTTCAGCAGGCCGTGGATGTCCTGAACCTTGGTGGGGGGGATGCCGGTCCCGGTCAGGCAACCGGCGGAGGTGGTGTTGGAACTGGTGACGAAGGGATAGGTGCCGAAGTCGACGTCGAGCATGGCCCCCTGGGCGCCCTCCAGCAGAATGTTCTTGCCCTCGCGGACGTAGCGGTGGAGCAGGGCCGCGGTGTCGGCCACATAGGGGCGCAGCTCGTCGATCGCCGACAGCACCTCGCCCTCGGCCTCGCCTTCCGGCAGAGGCTCGCCGCCCAGGAGGCCGATCAACCGGTTGGCTTCGCGCAGGGCGGAGCGGAAGCGCTCGGCGAAGGCTTCGCGATCGCGGATCTGATGCCAGCGGAGGCCGGCGCGCCTGGTCTTGTCAGTGTAGGCCGGGCCGATGCCCTTCCTGGTGGTGCCAATGGAGGCGGAGCCCAGGCCCTCCTCGGCCAGCGAATCGAGCCGCTTGTGCCAGGGCATGACCAGGTGGGCCCGATCGGAGATGAAAAAGCGCTTTTCGGCGTCGCGGATCCGGGTCCGGATTTCCCGGAATTCCCTGGCCAGGCCGGCCGGATCCGCCACCACCCCATTGCCGATGACGCAGACCTTGTTTTCGCGGAGGATCCCCGACGGGATGAGGTGCATGGCGAAGACGTCGCCGCCGATGACCACGGTGTGGCCGGCGTTGGCGCCGCCCTGGCAACGCACCACGACATCCGATTTTTCGGCCAGAATGTCGACGAATTTGCCTTTACCCTCGTCTCCCCACTGGAGGCCGATCAAAATGCTGACGCCCATTCGCGCTCCCCCTCGCCCGGCGAATCCCGGCCGCCGCCCGTCCCTTTTCCAGAGCCGAACCGGCGGCGCCCCGCTTCCGTCCCGCCCCACCAGCTAGACAATTATCGCCATCATCCCCTTCCCGGCAAATAAAAACCTCGGCCGGGCGACAATCGGCGGGGGCCATGCAGCCGCATCCAGCGACCCAAGCCTTTTGATCGGCGGACATTTCGCTCTTTTTTTGCGGCCGGCCGCCGCGCTTTTTCCCCTTTTTATCCTGATTTTTCAAGCGGTTGCGGTGATTCGGCGCAGCCGGCGGGGCGGTCCCAACCGGGCCACACCGGGACCGGCCGGCCGTTCTGGCATTTTCGGCCTTCCCGTTTATCGCGTCCGTCCCCGTCTCCCCTCCCCCGCCCCGGCGGGGCAAAAACACGCCCCCGGAAAAGCGGCCCGTCTGGCGCGTCCGGCAGAGCCCGGCGACGGTTGGCCGCGGGCGATCCGCCGCCATTCCGCCCCGGCCATAAATTTTGCGCCGGCCCCGGCCCGGGAGTCGGATGGAACGTTAGACCTTCTACACGGTAAAATTCCAAATGTCAAGGAAAATATGGGGTGTTTTCAATTTATTTTCATGGGCCGTTTTCGCCAAACAAGTGACGCTAGCGAAAATAAACACGGAACACCGGCCCCCGCCGCCAAGAACCGCATTCACCGCCTTACGCCTTATGTCTTCC
>JAISYD010000366.1 GCA_031270145.1 Planctomycetota bacterium | reverse complement strand
AGGTCATCGACACCTCCCGGCCGCCGCCCGACGACATTTTCGAGGCCCCGGACGCGGCCCCCAATCTGGGCCGGCGCCAGGAGCGCCTGGCGGTCGAGCCGGAGAGTCTGCTGGTCCTGGTCCGCCCGCGCCGCTGACGGGGGGGGGCGGCAAAATGATCCGGAAAACCGTTCCTCCCGCTAACTCGTCTGGATAAGCCGGGATAAAAATTTTACAAAACCAAAAGAAAAATCTTAAAGAAAACGGATGGCACCTCAACTCAGTGGCGCATTTGAGAAAAGTAAGCTAATCCGAAGCAACGCATAACAATTCCAGGGGCGCCGCCTTGGCGGAGCCTCAATCAACCCTTTACCAGGCGTCCTGATTGCGTTAAAGAGCGCATGCGGATCTCCTCTATCATGTTCTGGTTGTGGTGAAGAACGCTCCTATACACCGCGTCGCCGTCTCCGGTATTGATGGACTTCACCAATTCAGTATGTTCGGCCAGAGAACTTTTGCGCCGCCATTCCAATTCCTGACCCTCAATGGTAACCATCCGCATTCTATACATATTGTTTGAATACAATTGCATAAAGGTCTCATTTTGCGGATACGATACTATCTGGATATGGAATTTGTAATCCACCTCGACCAAATCCAACACCACCGGATTGCTTTCATTGAGTTCACGCTGCCTTACAAGCAAATCGGAGAGAACGCATATGGTTTTTTTAGCCAGAGCGGTGTCCAACTGGGATGATATCAGTCTGGCGCTGTACCCCTCAATAGCGCAACGCAACTGGCATATCTCAAAGAGATCCTTGCGGGTCAATTGATGCAGGAAAAAACCCTTGCTTGGCATTATATCTATAAGTCCTTCGTGACTAATCTTTTGCAAAGCATCACGAAGTGGAGTCCGCGATATGCCTATGGAATCGGCAATCTTGGTTTCCGAATAAATCGTTCCTTTGATGAATTCACCGCCCATTATCATTTTTTTTAAATGATCATAAGCCTGATCTTGTAGACGTTTAAAGGTAATGGGAAAAATCCCCCCTAATCCGGTGAAGCGTATTTATCCATTATTTCATGGGTTGCGTAAATTATTCTTCCAATATAAAATTTTAGTGAAGCGGAAACGCAATTTCAAAATCACCATAGGCATTGATTGTCGCCCACAATCTACTACTTGCTGTATCCAAGACATTTTTTGCCATAGCCGCATTCAAATACCCGCAATCAAAAAACTGGACGGACAGATTTTACTCATAATTTACCACAACACAATTATTTTTTATAATAAATAGTTCAATGCCTGATAGCGATGCTGTAACATTATCCATTTCATCAGTTATGCGATGCAAAGTCAATATGCGGAAAAAGCGATTTTCTATTGACATCTCCCGGTATACTGGTATACTGCCTACATGACATCAAATTTCTTTGATCCGCCAAAAGGAGATGCTCATGTCGGGATATCAGCGAATTATCTATGAAAAGTTAGATTGCGCTGCCGTATTGACGCTAAATAATCCTGAAAACCAAAACCGCATCGGTCACTCCGAGGTGGATGAGCTCTCGGATGCCGTCCATCAAGCCAACAATGACCCGGACGTTCACGCAATCATTCTCACGGGGACTGGCGAATATTTCTGCGCCGGGGGCAGGATAGATGGATTCCCCAATGGATACGTACTTGACCAGCGCGTATACGCCGACGCCACGGTTCGCTTTCAACAGGCATTGTACCAATCCGGCAAGGCGATCATCGCGGCGGTACAGGGCCACGCCTTCGCCGGCGGGCTCACAGTGGTGGAGGGATGCGATTTAGCGGTTGCGGCCAAGGACGCCAAATTTGGGTTGACTGAACTTTCGCACGGTAATTTCCCAATGATTGCGTTGGCGGTGAACTCCAAATCGATCCCCAAGAAACGTCTATTCGAGATGATTTATTTCTGCTCGCCCATCGATTCCGAAACCGCCGAAAAATGGAATCTGATCAATAAGGTGGTGCCGGCCGGGGAAGTCATGGACGCCGCCATGGGGTATGCCAGGATGATTGCCCGCCGGAGTCCAGTTGCCATTCGTTATGGCAGGCAAACATACGCCGAAATGATGGATTTGCCGTTGAATCAAGCCATGGCGCATGCCAAGAACGCCATGGTAGGCATGCTCGCGACTGAGGATGTACGTGAATCGGCCATTGCGAAAAACGAGGGGCGGGATCCGCGTTGGATAGGAAAATGAGGGATTCGGTCGTACGCCGTCCATTTTACTTATGCAAGGAGAATAACATGAAAAAGGTTCTGGCGGGAATTATCAACGTTTTACTGTTTTCTTTTATTATTCCATTGAATCTCGCTCCCAGCGGCGCCGCGCAAGGCGGTGAAGTTCTGAAATTCGATATGCCGGTCCCCGTAACCAGTTCATGGGGAGTCGGGGCGCAACGTTTCGGCGAATTGCTGGCCGAGAAGACGGGAGGGAAATACACTCTCAGGATATACGCGAATTCCCAGCTTTCCGGCGGCAGTCAGCCGCAGGCATTGCAAATGTTCCAAGCCGGCAATATAGACGTCACCCTCCACGGCTCGCTGACCTGGGCCGGCACCAATGTCCGCATCGGCGCCCCGGCGCTTCCCTGGCTATTCACCGGTTGGGACGACGCCATTGAAAAAATGGACGGCGAGGCCGGCGAATTGATCTTTAACGAGGTCAGGAAGTCGGGAGGCCGGCCGCTGGCCTACGGCATCTCCGGCTTCCGCCAGCTTTTCAACAACATTCGCCCGGTTTCGACGCCTGAGGATCTCAAAGGCTTGAAGATTCGGGTTCCCGGCAACGCCATGTATGTGGATCTTTTTAAAATCCTTGGGGCGGATCCGGTTCCCATGAGCGCCTCCGAACTATACACGGCTCTACAGCAAGGGGCGGTGGACGGACAGGAAAATCCCGCCGACATGACCATCACCCAGAGGTTTTGCGAAGTGTTGAAATACATGACCGTATGGGATTACTCTTGCGAGACAACCATACTTTCAGTGAGCAACGGCGTCTGGGACAGGCTCTCGGAATCCGAAAGACTCCTGTTCAGCGAGGCCGGCCGACAGGCCATGAAAGAGCAGATCGTTGCCGCAAGGGAGCGCAATGACGGTTATATGAGGCAATTGGTTGACGAGTATAAAATACAAATCATTGAACTGAACGCCGAACAGATAGAAACGTTCCGCACACTGGCGGCGCCCATTTACGACCAATACCGCGACAGCATCGGCCTGGGTTTGTACAAGGCGTTGGGAATTAAATGACGCGCTTTGTGTGAATTGCCGAGCCGCGCCGTGGCTTGGCGGCCGTTATGCCCGCCCGCTTATAGGTCGTCCGACGTGGTAACCGGGAAGGGGAGAATTGTACTGGCGGCAAATCGCGACCGTATGGTTGAAACGCCGTATCGGCGCGGGAGACGGGTTGAAAGGAGCAGTCTTGAAAATTTTAACCAAGGCAATTGATTGGTTGGAGGAAATAATGTTGGCGGTGGGATTGTTTGCCATGGCAATTCTCAATTTCGTCAATATCATATGCAGATACCTGTTGCCCCAAACGCCGTTTTCATTTACCGAAGAATCGATGATGTTGCTGTTCATGTGGATAACCATGTTGGGCATCTCCTGCGGATACAAGCGGAGCTCCCACACCAGCCTGTCGCTCGTCACGGACGCATTGCCCAAATCCTTTGAGAAACCCTGCCTGATCGTTTCCATGGCGTGCTCGGGAGCGTTGATGATTTTGCTTTTTTGGTCCGGGGCCATATTGGTGCAGAATCAATTGCGCTACGGGAACACAATGCCGGGCCTTAAAATTTCAGCGGCATGGGGAGGCATGGCGATACCGGCCGGCGCCGCGATCATTTTATTCCGCGTTCTGCAGGTCGGCGCCAAAAAACTCGCCGAAAAGGCCGAAGTGAGGGTGACGCCATGACCATGTTTTTCCTTTTCGCATCTTTTTCCGTGTTGATTCTGTTGAATATACCCGTCGCCGCGGCAATGGGGCTAGCCACGATGATCGGCATCGAGGCGGAAGGGCTTGGAGTCTCCAACTTCGCGAATTTGATTTACTCATCCATAGATAAGAGCGTTTTGCTGGCGATCCCCTTTTTCATTCTTGCGGGAGTATTGATGGACTACGCCGGGATTTCCAGCCGCCTCATCCGCTTCGCCCAGGTTTGCGTCGGCCATATCCACGGGGGGATGGCGGTCGTGGCGGTGCTTACCGCGTGTTTCTTCGCGGCGATTTCCGGTTCCAGTCCCGCCACCGTGGCGGCGCTGGGGGGGATCCTCATTCCCGCCATGACCGCGTCCGGCTATAATCAGAACATGGCCGCGTCGCTGGTGGCGGCTTCCGGCGGCATCGGCATAATCATACCACCTAGCATCGCATTTGTTATCTTCGCCATGCTGTCCGACATATCGGTCGGCAATTTGTTCATCTGCGGCATAGTTCCCGGCTTGGTGATGGGCCTTGCCTACATCATCGCCGCCTATTGGTCGATTAGGAACGATAAAAACATTGTTCGCCAAAAAAGGGCCTCTTTCCCGGAAGTCATGCGCGCCTTCAAGGACGCGATCTGGGGACTGTTGACGCCAGTCATTATCTTGGGCGGGATTTACGGAGGCGTGTTCACGCCCACCGAGGCGGCGGGCGTGGCGGTGATGTACGGCCTGTTCGTCGGCTTGTTCATATACCGCGAGATTAAATTCCGTGATTTGTGGCGCTTGTTCGTCGATTCGGCCGTCACTTCCGCAATTGTCATGTTTCTGCTTTCCTGCGCCGGAGTGTTCGGCTGGCTGTTGACCGTCTCCGGCGTGGCGGAGGAGCTTTCCATTGCCCTGATGAGTACCTCCTCAAACCAATATGTGATTCTTCTGTTAATCAACGTTTTATTCCTGATCGCCGGATGCTTTATCGAGGCGAACGCGGCATATTGCATTTTCCTGCCGATTTTGCTGCCGATTCTCCATAACATGGACTACAACATCTACGCGTTCGGCGTGTTCATGGTGTCCAGCTTCGCGGTTGGAATGATCACCCCGCCGGTTGGTCCAAATCTGTATGTTGCTTGCAATATCATGAAAATCTCTATGAGGGACATATGTTCCCGCGTTTTCCCTTTTGTGCTGGCCGGCATGTCGGCGGTTATCCTATTTACCTACGTTCCGCAAATATCCCTGTTCCTGCCGCGTCTCCTTGGGCTCAGGGTATGATCGCCGCATGACGCCGGGATGCTGTCGTTGCTTGTGAATCATTGATTTTCGTGTTTACAGGAGACCTGATGATGGGCGATTACCGGTTCGAGGCTAAATACACGGTACGGCACGAGATTATGGGCAAATGGCTCTCGAATTTGTACATGGCGGCGGGGATGGGCCGGGAAGACTCGGAAATATGCGCCGACACCATGGTGTGCGCGGATTTGCGGGGCGTTTACTCGCATGGCGCCATGCGGGCGCCAATTTACGCCCAGCGGATGCGCGAGGGAGGAACCAGCCCCGTAAATCAACCGGCGGTGGCCATGGACTTTCAGGCGGTTGCGGTAATGGACGGCAAAAACGCCATGGGGCAGGTGGTATCCTACCGAGCCATGGAATTGGCCATTTCCAAGGCAGATAAATTCGGCATAGGTTGTGTGGCGTCCCGAGGCAGCAACCACTGCGGAATGCTGTCCTATTACAGCGATATGGCTCAAAAAAAAGACATGTTCGGCATGGCCTTCACCGTTGGCAGCGCGAACTTCATGGCGCCATGGGGGGGGCTTGACGCCCGGGTAGGCAACAACCCGTACTCCGTGGCCTTCCCGGCCGGCAAGACGGCTCCGGTCAATCTGGACATGGCCAACAGCATGGTGGCCAGGGGCAAGGTGATCATTGCGGCCAAGACCGGTACCTCCATCCCCGACACCTGGATGCTTGACGCGCACGGAAACCCCACGACCGATCCGAACGAGGGCCTCAAGGGAACGGGAAGGCCCGTCGGCGACTACAAGGGTTTTGGAGTCGCTTATGTATTCGGCATCCTTTCCGCAATGCTTTCGGGGGCCGCATTCGGCGACGAAATTAGGGACCTCTACGCGAGCATTGGGAATGGCCAAAACCTGGGCCAGACCATGATAGCCATTGATATATCCAAATTTGTGGATTTAAAGCGGTTCAAGGACAGGATTGATGAGAGCGCCGCCTATGTCAAAAGTTCCAGGAAAAAGCCGAACGCCGAAATATTCACGCCCGGGGAACCCGAATATTTGAACGAGGCGAGACAGCGAGTTGATGGTATAGGATACCCGATGGAAGTGATTCGCGACCTGGGCAAAATCAGCGGAGAATTCGGAATCGAGGCTCTGGTCAAGCTGTGAATTTTTATTGGAAGGGGCGAATAATGAAAATCGGATTCAGGATTGAAAGGAGCATTGCCCGCGCTCCGGCCGTGTTGTTAGATAAATTCAGGGGAATTCCGACCGGAAACCTGGCGGACGCTGGCGACAGGCTTTGCGCCATGCATTATTCAATAAAGCCGATTTCCCAAAAATTCACGCTTGTGGGAAGCGCTTTGACGATCCGCGCCTGGCCAGGCGACAATCTCATAGTCAACAAGGCAATCGCCATGTCGGGGCCTGGCGATGTCCTGGTCATAGACAACGGCCAATTCGAGGGAGGATCGGTCTGGGGCGATTTAACCAGTTTTATGGCCAAAAACGCGGGCGCCGCCGGCATGGTGACGAATGGGCTGGTTAGGGATATCGCCGGCATAGTCGAGGCGGATCTTCCCGTTTTCGCCAGAGGTTCGGTTCCCAACGGCGGATTCAAGCGTGGGCCGGGGGAAATTGGCTATCCCGTTGTTTGCGGGGGGGTGACCGTCAAGTCCGGCGATATAATCGCGGCGGATATTGATGGCGTGGTCGTCATTCCCCTGGAGTTGGCGGAGAAGGTCCTGAATGGAGTCCCGGCGATTCTCGAAAACGAGCGGAAAACCATGGAAAAAATTCGCGCCGGCATGACAACCCCTGACAATCTTGACAAAATCTTAAAGGATTCAGGCTATGAATTAGCTTGACGCAATGGCACGGATGGGGGGGCGGAGGACTTCCCGTGCGGCGCAGGATCATCATGTATTGAGGATACCTTGGGAAAATCCCTAGAAAGATTAAGCGAAATGGCAATTCCGGATAAAATGATGGCGATAATCAAAACGGAGGAAAAAAGAGGCGCTGAATACAGGGAAACAAACGTTCCGGCGATTGGCCCGAACGATGTTTTGATCAAGGTTAGGGCGTGCGCCATTTGCGGCACCGACATACATATCTATCAATGGAATAAATGGGCCGCGGCGAATATGAGAAAGGCGTTTAGCGGGTTGCCCCGGATCATGGGCCATGAGTTCAGCGGCGAGGTGGTGAAAATTGGCGGCAATGTCGGAAAGGTCAAAATTGGAGATCGGGTTTCGGCGGAGACGCATATTGCCTGCGGTCAATGCTACCTCTGCCGTACCGGCAACGAGTATAATTGCCAGCAACTCAAGCGATTCAAGGACGGCATTTTCGGCGAATACGCCGTGATCCCCGAATACAGCGCCGAGAAATTGGGGGACAATGTGTCCTACGAGGTCGGCGCCTTGATGGAGCCGTTCGGCGTGGCGGTGCACGCCGTAGGAAAAACCGCTCCGGTTGGCGATACCGTTGCCGTCATCGGTTGCGGCCCCATCGGCCTCCTGATGATCAAGGTGATCAAGGCAATGGGAGCCGCCAAAATATTCGCCTCCGACATAAGCGATTTCCGCCTTAATTTGGCGAAGAAGGCCGGGGCGGATGTTCTCATCAATCCAAGCGCGACGGATCCGGTTAAAACCGTAAGAGACGCCACCGATGGTTTGGGAGCGGGACATGTTTTTGAAAATTCCGGCAATGTCAAAGCGGCTAAACAGGCCTTTGAGCTGCTACGGCGTTGCGGCACCATGGTCATGACCGGCCTGCCATCGGAGCCGTTGGTGTTGGACGCAGGTTCCGACATCGTCTGGAAAGGGGCGAAAATCTACGGCAGCTACGGAAGAGACAATTTCACCACCTGGGAGCTGGCCAAGGGTTTGCTGGATTCAGGCAAAGTTGAAATAGCTTCCATCATCACCAATCGCTTTGAGTTCAAGGATTATCGGGAAGCTTTTGATGTGGCGGAGAGAGGGCTGTCGGGAAAGATACTTCTCATTCCCTGAAATGATGGTACCGGCGCGCCTTCCGCGTCAGACGAGTAGGCGCCGGTAAAGGCAGATCTCGCATGCGGATCGGCATAGGAACATACACCTTCCCCTGGGCGATCGGCGGCCGGAAGTACGCGCAGGCGGAAAATTTGCTGCCCACGCCGCTGCTTGTCGAAACAGCCGGGAAGCTGCCCGGCATACAAGTGGTGCAGGTTTGCGACCGGTCGGCGGCCGAAGAATTGTCCGTCGAGGATGAAAAGTGCGTCAAAGCCCGGGCAAGCGATTTAGGGGTTATGCTCCAGGTTGGAACCAGGGGCATCGAGCCGGGCCATTTGTCCATGTTCCTCTCCCTGGCCGCTCGCCTGGGATGCGATCTTGTCAGAACCATGCTTCCCATTTCAGGCCCGGGATCGGATTATCCCGGGGCCGCCTCCATCCTGAGGGAAGTTTTGCCCGAATTCGAGAATGCCGGCATCAAGCTGTCGCTTGAGAACCACGACCGCAATCCGGCGACGGATCTGCGGCGCCTGGTCGAGCGCGTGGCAAACCCGATGTTCGGCATCTGCCTTGACACGGTGAATTCATATGGCATTGGCGAAGACTCGGAAAGGGTGCTGGACATTCTCGCTCCTGTCGCCAATTGCTTCCACGCGAAGGATTACCGCATAATAAGAGCCGACTACGGCCTCGGCTTCCATATAATTGGGGCGCCGGTGGGGGAAGGGCTATTGAATATCCCCGGAGTACTTGATCGATTCGCCAAAGCCGGGATCGATCCGGATATAATCATTGAACACTGGACTCCGCCGCAAACCGATATCGGCGCGACATTGGCGATGGAGGCCGAGTGGGCGAGACGAAGCGCCTATTACCTATATAATCTTTTGCGACAGCGGACGCCCGCCCCCGCCGCGCGGCCCGCCCCGTCAGCGCGTCCCCGCCCCGTCCCGCAGCAGCAGCCATAGGAAAAACGGGGCGCCGCACAGCGCCGACACCACCCCGGCCGGCAGCTCCGCCGGGGCGACGGCGGTCCGGGCCAGCAGATCCGCCGCCACCAGGAAGGTTCCGCCGAACAGGGCGGACGCTGGCAGCAGCCGCCGGTGCCCCGGCCCCAGCAGGCTCCGGCAGATGTGGGGCGCCGCCAAGCCCACGAAGCCCACCGGCCCGCACAGGGCGGTGATGCCGCCCGCCATCAGCGACACCCCCAGGAACAGCCGCCGCCGCGCCCGGCCGGTGTCCACCCCGCGCGACAGGGCCGTCTCCTCGCCGCAATAAATCAGATCCAGCTCGCGGCAATGCAGGGCGATCAGGGCCGCCCCCGACAGGATGAACGGCAGGGACAGGAACAACTGCCGCCAGCCGGCCAGGGCGATGCCGCCGATCATCGCCCGGAATATGCGGGCGGCATTGTACGGATCCGTCAGATGCTGCAACAGCATGATCAGGCTGGACAGGAAGAAGCTAACCGCCACGCCGGCCAAAAGCAGGGTGGCGGCGGTGAAATCCGGGCTCAGGCGCGAAAAGGCGTACACGACGGCGATGGCGAACAGCGCTCCGCCGAAGGCGCAGACGTTCTCCAGGGGCAGCCAGCCGATCAAAACCGCGCCTCCCCCGAAAAACAGCGCCAAGGCCGCGCCGGCCGAGGCGCCGGCCGAAACGCCCAGCGTGAACGGCTCGGCCAGGGGATTCCGGAACAGGGCCTGGAACGCCGCCCCCCCCAGCGCCAAGCCGGCCCCGGCCAGGAAGCCGGTCAGCGCCCGGGGAAGTCGGAGCAGCCAAAAAATGTCGCCCAGCAGGGGATCGCCCGCGCCCGCGACGTCGGCCCAACCGATGCTTTGCGTCCCGACCCACGCGGCCAGAAGCAGCGTCAGCAAGGCCAGGAGCCCGATTGCCGGCAGGACCGCCCACCCGCCCCGCCGCCGCCGGCTCACGCCCCCGCCTCCAGCAGGGCGAGGGGGCAGGTCAAATTGGCCGCCCCCACCTTGAAGGAAGCGAAGGGGATGTCGAAAATGCCGTGAAGCCGGGCGGCGGTCAAGTCGCCCGGCGGGCCGTCGAAAACAACCCGCCCCGACTTGAGGGCCAGCGCCCGCTGGGCGAAAAGCAGGGCCAGGTTGACGTCGTGGGTGATGACCAGGAGGGAAACGCCCTTGACCCGGTTGAGGCGGCCGAGGCAGGCCAGCAGCAAGGACTGGTTGAAGGGATCCAGGAAAGCGGCGGGCTCGTCGAGGATGAGGAGGACCGCCTCCTGGGCCAGGCCGCCGGCAATGGCCGCCAGTTGCCGCTCGCCGCCGGAAAGGGTGGGGAGCGGACGATCCGCCAGCCCCGCCAGCCCGGTCATTTCCAGCGCCGCCTGGACGATGTCCCGATCCCCCCTCCCCGGCCCCCGCCAAAAGCCGGTGTGGGGATAGCGGCCCAGCATGACGTAGTCGCGGACGCTGAAGGCCGGCGTCCGCTCCTGGATCTGCGGCAAATAGCAGATTTCCCGCGCCAGCTCCCGGCGGGACAGGCTGTCCGCCGCCCGCCCCCGGATGCGCACCTCGCCGCCGCCCGGCGCCAGGCCGGCCAGGCGGCGGGCCAGGGTGCTTTTGCCGGCGCCGTTGCGGCCGATGACGGCGCGGAACTCGCCCGGCCGCATGGCGAAGGACACGCCGGAAATGATGCTTTTGCCGCCGGCCGAAAAGCTCAGATCCACCGCCCGCAACAGGGAATCGTCCGTCATGGCGCGCCCGCCAGACCGGAACGCCGGACGATGTCCAGCAGATCGCGCTTGAAAAGGATGAGGCGGGGGCCGGGGATCAGGGCGTAATCCGCCCGGATGACGAACACCCGGCGGTTCCGCGCAGCCTTGAGGTTCGGGATGCCCTCCCAATCGCGGAGCAGGGTCTCCGCCGGCAGGTCCGAACCCATCTCCGCATAGGTAATTTCCGCGATGATGTCCGGGTTCATGGCCGCCACCCCCTCGGTCGACAGCACGGGATAGGCCAAATCGCCCTGGTAGGCGTTCCGGCAGCCGGCGGCGGCGATAAGGCGGTCGTAAAGCCGATCCTTGCCGATGGCGTAGGCGTTGGCGATGCCGCCCTGACCGTAGCTTCGGCCCAACAACACCAGCAGGCTGGGCCGGACCCGGTTTTTATCCGTCGGCGCCCTAAAGGCCTCCGCCAGCTCGCGCTCAAGTTCTCCGGCCTTGCCGGCGGCGGAACAAATCTCGCCCAGCCGGGCGAACGAGGCCAACAGGCCCGGAAGGCTTCGGTGATCGAAAACCTCGTATTTCAGGCCCAGCGAGTCCAGGGCCGCATGGATCGGCGCGTGTTCGGCCAGGGTGAGGAGCAAATCCGGCCGCAGCGCCATGATGGTTTCGAGGCTGGGGGTTTGGTAGCCGCCGATCTTGGGGCGGGCCAGGGCTTCGGGAGGATAGCGGCAATGGTCGGTGACCCCGACCAAGGCGTCGCCCGCGCCGATGGCGAAGACGATTTCCGTGAGGCTGGGCGCGAGCGAAATCAGGTGTGGACGCGGCCCGGCGGCCCGCGCCGCTCCGGCGACGGCCAGGCAGGCGAACAGCAGGCGGAGTTTTTTCAAAAATCCCATGCTTCCATCCCGGAGTTATTGCCGCAAGCGGAACTCGAAGGCGAAACGCTCCTCCCACGCCACCGGGTCCCCGCCAATCCGGGATGGCAGGAAAGAGGCCCGGCGCACCGTGTCAATGGCGGCGGCGTCAAGCGCCGGATAGCCGCTCGACGAATCCAGCCGCACTTCCCGGGCCTGGCCGTCCCGGCTGATATGCGCCCGCACCACCACGGTGCCGGTTTCGCCGCGCCGCCGCGAGGAGATGGGATAACGCGGCGTCATCGTCCCGTTGGGCCTGGCTTTCTGCCGCGCCCCCAGGCTCCGCCGCTCCGCGCCCTCGCGGGAAGCCCGGTTCGCGGCGGACGGCGCCTCCGGCGGCGGCGCGGCCGGTTCCGGTTCGTCCGTCGCCGGCCGCCGCTCCCGGCGGACAGCGCGCGCCAATTGGAAATCCCGGCGGCCAAGCGGAACCGCTTCCGGCAAGGCGACGGCTTCGGCCTTCGGCGCCGCCTCCGGCGGGCGCAAAGGCGTATCCGGCCGGCCGGGGGGAAGCGTCGCCGGTTTCAACTGGTCCAGAAAACGCCTCTCCTCAGGCGGCGGCTGGCGGAGCGCCAGCGCCGGAGCGGCGGAATCAGGCGGCTCCGGCGGCGGCGGCGCGGCCGGTTCCGGTTCGTCCGGCGCCGGCCGCCGCTCCCGGCGGACGGCGCGCGCCAGTTGGAAATCCCGGCGGCCAAGCGGAACCGCTTCCGGCAAGGCGGCGGCTTCGGCTTTCGGCGCCGCCTCCGGCGGACGCAAGGGCGTATCCGGCCGGCCGGAGGGAAGCGTTGCCGGTTTCAACTGGTTTAGAAAGCGCCTCTCTTCCGGCGGCGGCGGACGGCGCGGCGCCGCCGGGGCCGAGTTGAAGGCGGAGCCGACCTGCATTTGCATCGCTTCATCCCCCGCCGCCACCAGCAGGAGGACATGCTCTCGGGGGAGGCCGGCCAGCCGCGCCAAGGCAATCAGGGCGGCGGCGTGAAACGACAGGGACAGCGCTAGACTGAAAAGCAGGATCCGATCCGTCCCCCCACCGTTCCGCCCAGCCAGGATGCTCATGACGCCGTTCCCCATGGATTCAGCGGAGGCCATCATTTATTTGAGGAGTTCGCCGGGGGAAAGCCGACGGTACTTCTCAAGTATGGGATCGACGTACCGCTCCCGATTCATTGCCTATCCGCAATCACCTCCACCATAAGCTGTTTCATCCACGGCGTGTTGCGGCGCATGTCCTCCAACAACTTGTCGGCATTGCCCTCGTCATGGCATTCAGAAGCGTTGGCCGGCGCGAACCTGGTTGCCATGCCGACCGCCGGATCATTCATGATCGCGTCCCAATCGGTTTCCAGATTGCTTATTCGCCCCGCCGTCATTGATGCATCCACCGTCAATGCGTAAAGGACGCGTCAACCCCCGCGCCGGCAATCATCCCCATTCCCGCGCTTCTTCCGGCCGCGTCAGAAACTTATCGCCGCTCCGACGGAGAAAGTTATGCCCGTGGCGCCATAACTGTACGTATCCTGATATTTCCTGTCGAAAAGATTATCCACTTTGCCAAACGCTTCGAAGTTGTTGTTGAATTTCCAGGATGCCGCGATTCTGGCAGTGACATAGGAACCCATGCGATGATCTTCTACGGGAAATGGGAAGGTATCCTGATCCCAGCGCCTGCCGACATAATTGACGCCGGCCGAAAATATGCCTTTTTCCCGGAACCGCCAATCGGCATTGATGGAAAACTCGTTCAGGGGACGCCTTAGTTTCACCGTGCGATCCGATGGATCGATCAGGTTCTTGGCTTGCAGCCAGGTATACTGCCCAGTAATGGAAAAGTCGTCGGTAAAGGCGTAAGTTAGGAAGGATTCCACCCCCCATCTTTTTGATTTTCCTTGGACATTTTCATAACCGCCGGCATTATAAGCAATCAGATTCTTTATGCGATTCTCGAAATATGTCGCGCCAAAGGCAAGCCTGTCCCCGAAGAGCGATTGCTCGAAGCCGGCATCCCAGCCAGTACTTTTTTCCGGTTCCAGATCAAGGTTCTGGCTGACGAACATGCCATCCCCGTATAATTCGTATAATCCAGGCGCGCGAAAGCCAGTTCCAACATTACCTTTTATCCTTGTCTTGCTAGGGAGGTTAAACATGGCGCCGGTTTTCCAAGTTGCGTAATCGCCGAATTTTTCGTGATGATCGTTGCGCACGCCCAGGCTGGCGATGAAAAAGTCGTTTATATTGATCCGATCCTCAATATATATGCCGGTAGTCGTTATGGTGTCGTATTTTCTTTTGGCGGTCGTGCCCGGACCGTAGCGAGTTGCCTGCTGTGTCATTCCATCGCTTATAACGTCGATTCCGGCCAGGATGGTGTTTGTCTCGTGCACATGGATGATGCTTTGGTAGTCAAATTTTGTGGTTTTCCCGTAAAAAAGGGCGCGATTCATGTTATAGGTAAAACCGAAAGGAAGGTTTATCGGCTCGTCATCCTTGTTCTTGCGCTTAGTTTCAGCATAGCCAAAACCGATTGTTTGTTCCCATTTTCCATCAAACAAAGCAAGAGACGCCTGGGGCCGGATCGAAAAATATTCTTTCCGTACCTTGACCGGGGCGTCATAAGGTTGATACGCCCAAGAAGGGTCGGTGACTCCCGAGTCAAACTCCAATTCTGAAATTTGCCCGTTCACAAACAAGTCGAATCTGAGCGACTCAATTGGATTGGCGCCCAACCGCAGGGACAGGCTGCCCTGCCCATAACCGTCCTTTTCCGTGAATCCATACATGTGTTTGTCAAGGGAACTGATGCCGTCGGTGTGGGAGCCGCTGCCGCCAAATGAGAAATCAGCCTTGTCGGTCCCGGCGGAAAGCCCGAACCGGCTCAGGACCGTTCCCCGGTTGCCGCCCTCGGCGGAAAGGAAGCCGGTTAGCGGGCCTTCGCCTTTTTTGCTGACCATATTGACGACGCCGGCCACTCCGGCCGAGCCGTACAACATGCTTTGCGACCCCCGCAATACCTCTATCTGGCTTAAATTGTCCAGCGTCAGATCGGCGAAATCATATGAGCCCTGTGGGGTGCTGGGATCATTTATGGGCATGCCGTCCCGCATGATCTTGGTGTATTGGGAAGGCAGGCCGCGCATAAACAGGGATGTTTGCGAGCCCGGCCCGCCGGTTTGCCTTATGGTTACGCCGGGTATGTTTCGCAATGCCTCAACGGCTGTACGATATTGCCTTGTTTCGGCAATTTCCGAGGTGATGATCGATGCCGAACCAGAAATGTTTTCGATAGCGGTCGGTATCCGGGTGGCGGTGACGACGATGCGCTGCGGCTCGTCAATCCCCTCCGCCTCCGGCGCAACCACCGTCTCGTTTGCCGGCCCAACCGCCTCCCCGACTGCCGCTTCGGCCGCCATAGCCGCGCCCGGGCCGGACAAGCACAAAAAACCGCCCAACAGCCACGCCAAACGCCTTGCTCCAAACATTGTCGCCCCCTTGAAAATACGCCGATCCCTAGGGATCGGCGTCGGAGGCAAAGACGTTCCGGCATTCACGAAAGACGCCGGCTTTGCCCGACGCCATTCCCATACGCGGGGAGGCGTGGGTTAAGGGAGGCCCTGAAAACAGACCTTCCGGGGCTTCCCTGGACGGCAAGCGGGGTATTCTGGCTTCCGGAGCCTGAAGCGGCCGCGATCTTCCCGGGCGCGAAAACCTCCCAGTGATCGGGGCCAGGCTATGACCTTCCGGTTACAGCAGCGCGTCTGCGACGGATTCGCACCGTCTTCCCCCGGGGAGATCCGACGATCCCCCATCCGCTTGCGCATCCTCCTTTTTCCTTCTTTCCTAAACAATAACCGCCGCCCCCCGCAACGCAAGTTTTTTTTCCGTCCCGGCCGCGGACGGTTGCGGCGTACGGCGTTTTCCCTTATAATCGGCGCATCCGGAAAAAATAAGGAACAAGCCATGAAAACCTTGAAAAGCGGACGAATCGCCATGGCGTTGGCCATAGCCGTGTCGGCGGCGGCGGCCCGGGAAGCCGGGGCCGGAGAGCGGACGCTGCAGATCTACACCTGGTCGAACTATTTCGCCCCGGCGGTGATTGAAAATTTCGAGAAGCGATTCAACTGCCGGGTTCTCGTCAGCACTTTCGAGTCAAACGAGGAATTGCACGACAAGCTCGAGTCCGGGGCGGTCGCCCACGACATCCTCACCCCGTCCTCCTATATGAGCTCAATCCTGTGGGATCAGGGCCTGATACTTGCGCTGACCCCCAACCTGATCCCCAACCTCGCCAATATCGATCGGAGCTTCGTCTCCCTCACCCGGGATCCGGACATGGTTTACAGCGTACCCTATACCCGAACCGTCACCGGCATAGGCTACAACGCCAGGAAGGCGCCGCCGGAGGCGCTGGGGAGCTGGAACATCTTTTCCCGCCCCGCCCTCGCCGGGAGCGTGACCATGCTCGACGACATGCGCGAAAGCATCGGAGCCGCCCTGAAATACCTGGGCCACAGCCTGAACAGCGTCGACCAGGAGGAAATAAACGCCGCCGTCCGGGTGATCCTGGGCTGGAAGAGGAATTTGGCCGGATTCGCCGTGGACGACGCGACAACCGGCCTGGAATCGGGAGAACTGCTGGCAATCCACGCCTACAACGGCGACGTGGCCATGATCATGGAGGAAAACCCCGACATCGCCTTCTTCGTTCCCCGGGAAGGGACCGCCATCACCGCCGACGACTTCGTGATCCAGGCCATTTCCCCCTCTCCCGAACTGGCCCACGCCTTCATCAACTACCTGCTGGAGCCGGAGGTGGCGGTCGCGAACATGGAGAGCACCCACTACTACATGCCCAACCCCCGGGCCCTGGAAAAAGTCGATCCGGCTTTAAAGGCCAATCCCGCCTTCTCCGTCGATGCGCGGATCCTGGCCAACTGCGAGGTGATTGAGTATCTGGGGGACGACAACGCCCTCTACGCCCGGGCCTGGGACAAAATCAAGGCGGGGGAGTGAGGGAGGCCGCCCGCGCCCGGCATGACAACAGGCGGTCGCTCTCCGACAGCGCCGTCGCGGAAGCGCCAGCCCAGTGTCAAGGGCCGATAAACAAAATATTGAAACAATATAACGCCGTCCGCCTTGGCCGCATTCGACGCCGCGAACACGACCAACCCCCTGTTTTTGCGCCGCGACGCTTGACGGCGGGGCGGCGGCGGGGTATAAGTGGGGTTGAGACGCGGCTACGCGCCATTTTCGCCTAGAAAGGCAAAATCATGAGAAAAACTTGTGCCGTCCTTTGTTCCTGCCTGCTCCTGGGTTTGGCGGCGCCGCTCGCGGCCGCCGACGCCGTCAAGCTGCCGGCCCCGCGAA
>JAISYD010000213.1 GCA_031270145.1 Planctomycetota bacterium | reverse complement strand
TTGTTGCGCTTGAGCAGCCTCGCCTCGTCGAGCGGCCGGATCATGAACACGTCGATGCCGGAGCCGCCGGAGGCGAACTCGACCGTCAGCTTCACCGACAGTTGTTCGTTGCCGAGCTGTTCCATTTCGACCTTGATTCCGGTATCCTTCTCGAACTGCGGAAGCAGGGTCCGGATGGCGTCGGCGACGGGGCTGTTCGAGGCCATGAAACGGATGGTCTGGCCGGCGGCCGCCATGCCGGAAACCAGGCACGCGCACAGCGCGAGCGCCATAATGCGGGTTTTTCTCATGTTGTCTCCTTTGCCGCGAAAGAATGTGCCGTGCGCCAACGCACGGGAAAATCGGAAACGAACTCCGGGGGAGCGACTTCCCCTTCGGCATCGGCCGCCGGTCCCGGAGCGAACGGACTTCGCCGGCCATAAGCCTGGACTTTTTAGGCCGCTATTCGCGGTTCCTGGGCACGAAACCATTCCGGTTGACCCATGACGCCGGCCTGCCCTTCTGGAAGGCGTCGGCAATGGCCTCCGCCCCCAGAACGCGCAGGGCCTTGTCGGCGGCGGCGGAGTAGTAGGCGGTGTGCGGAGTAAGGACGACGTTGTCCAGGCCGTTGAACGGCGAGGGCTGCTTCGGCGGCTCCTGGAGCTGCACGTCGAGGCCGGCGCCGGCGATAGTCCCGTTGCGAAGCGCCTCGGCCAGATCCGCCTCGTTCACCACCGCGCCGCGCGCGGTGTTGATGAGGACGGCGGAGCGCTTCATCCTGGCCAGGCGTTCCTTGTTGATCAGGTTGCGGTTCGCCCCGGTCGAGGGGATGTGGAGCGAGACGAAATCGGCGCGGCCGAGGAATTCGTCCAGGTCGTCGATCTTTTCGATCCGGTGCGCGGCCAGCGCGGCGGCGTCGAGGAAGGGATCGTAACCGACAAGGCCCATGCCGAAGGCCTCGGCGCGCCGCGCCGCGTTCCGGCCGATTTTCCCGCAGCCGAGAACGCCGAAGACGCACTCGCTCAGGCGCGGCGTATCGGGATGGAGAATGGTGTCGTTCCACACCCCCCGCCGAACCTGGCGATCGGAAAGGGCGATGCGGCGGTTGACCGCGAGAAGCAGCGCCAGGGCGTGATCGGCGACCTCCCCCTCGCAGTAGTCGGGCGTGTTCGCCACCATGATGCCCCGGGCGGCGGCGGCGGCCGAGTCGATATTGTCGTGCCCTATGCCCATCTTGACGATGACCCGGCACCTTGTCATGCCGTCCATCATGCCGCCGTCGATGCTCACCAGCGGATTCAGGATGCCGTCGCAGTCGGCGCAGGCCAGGGCGATGGCCGCCGTGTCGAACTGGTTGACCCGCATAATCTCCACGTCGTCGCCGAGCCGGCGGTTCATGACGGCGTAAAAATCGTCCATCTCCTTCTCGTCGTCCAGGATGACGACCTTGTATCTGGCCACGTTCATCTCCCCGGCGGGGCGGCGTCCCGCGCCGAATCACCTTGGAAACATGCGGCGGTAGCGCTCAACGCATTTCGCCACGTTGGCGTCCGCTTCGGCGTCCACCGGGATATGCGGCTCGGTGCAACGCTCGTCGCAGAGGTTCATATGGGACATGGCCTTCTTGCGCCAGACGACGGCGGTGAGCCAGGAGTCGGAAAAATTGTTTTCGCGGTTCATGGCGTCGACCAGGCTGCAGATCTCCCGGAGGCGGCCGTCGTCATGCGCGAGCGCGGCCCGGTACATCTCGGCGAACAGCCTCGGGAAGGGGTTGGCCATGGAGGGGACCACGCCGTCGGCCCCGTTCTTCAGGCCCTCGTGGCACAGTTCCTCCGCTCCAACGACCACGGCGAACTCCTTGCGCCTGCCCTTGAGGCGCCTGATGCTTTCGAGCAGGCGGGGAAGATCTCCGCTGCTGTCCTTGATGCCGACGATGTTGTCGACGCCGGCGAGCTGTTCCGCCACATTGAGGCCGATGCCGGCGCCGCAGGTTCCGGGGATGTTGTAGAGCATCACGGGCAGGGAGGCGGCCGCGGCGGCCGCCTTGAAAAAGGACTGGGCTTCCCTGTCGGTCCGCGCCGGATAATAATACGGCAGGGGGACGACGAGGACGTCGGCTCCGGCCTTTTCGGCGGCGGCGATGTTGCGCTTGACCAGGGCCAGGCCGGCGTCGCCAACGCCGGCGAAAACCGTCACCCGGCGGGCGACCAGCCGCACCGTCTCGGCGATGAGCCGGTCGCGGGTCTCGTGGGCGAAGCGGGGGAATTCGCCGGTCGAACCGCACACGAACACCGCGTCCGCGCCGCCGTCGACGACATGGTCGATGATTTTTCCGAGCTGATCGTAATTGACGGATTCGTCGGCGTTGACGGGCGTGACAAGGGGCACGATGATTCCCGATCCAGGATTCGTCGCCATTGCGGAAAACTCCTCGATTGAGGAAGACAGGACATCTCATCGGCCGGGCGGCAACCGGTTCGATTTCCATGAAAAACCCAGAATACCCATTCTACTCCGCATGCCGGCCATGGTCAATCGTTTTTTCCGGCGCCTCTCCGCGTGGTCAGGGCTTACGCATCTAAACTCCTGTTTAAAAAGTGGATGAGGCAGTCATTATCCCATCCTGCGGCCTTGCGTTTGGATTGTATGCCCAATATGCCCAAGTATTGCTATTTCACCCGCAGCCCGCCGATATCCACCTTGGGCTTGGGAAAACGGAGATTCATCCGGCAAAGCTCCCGCCTGACAATTTCCGCCGTCGCCCAGTCGCGATACCATTTGCAATCCGCCGGAATGACAAACCAGGGCGCGTGATCGGTCGAGCAACGCGCCAAAATCACAGGCGATACTACAAATCCGACAGTTCGACGACGATATGCGCCAGCCGCTCGCGGCCTTTTTCCTTGTCCTTGACGCCGGGGGTGGCGTCGGTCGCGATTTTATCAAGTCTGCGCACCCCTCCCTTGCCGAAGCGGAACGGCTCCAGCGCCTGATCGTTCTTGCCCATGCGTCCATTTTCCTTGAACAGGAAAAATCAATATCCCCGATATAGGGATCGGTCGTAAAGGGACGGCGCGTACGACACGGACGCCTCCCGGGATACAAATTTCCTATAATAGTTGGAATATCA
>JAISYD010000184.1 GCA_031270145.1 Planctomycetota bacterium | reverse complement strand
GACAATTTCACCCGGGAACAGGTGGGCGAACTCTACCGGCAGCACACCGAGGCCACTAAACAGGTTTTCGAGCCGGAGGCGGTCGAGCGGGCCTGGTATTGGTCGGAGGGCCAGCCCTGGCTGGTGAACGCCCTGGCCCGGCAGGTGGTGGAGGACGATCTCAAACGCGATTATTCGCTTCCCGTCACCGCCGGGCATATCGACAACGCGGCCGACACCCTGATGAAGCGGCGGGACACCCATATCGACTCGCTCCTGGATCGGCTGCGGGAGCCGAGGGTGCGGAAGGTAATCGAGCCGATGCTGACCGGGGCGGAAAACGAGGTGTCCCTGCTTCATGACGACACCAAGTTCTGCCTGGATCTTGGCCTAGTGAAGATCGGAGCCGCCGGCGTACTTGAACCCGCCAACCCCATCTACCGGGAAGTCATTGTCCGAGCCTTGACCTACGATATCCAGGCCCGGATGCCTCCGGACCTGGCCAACCGCTGGATGGACGGGAAAAGGTTGGGGATGACGCCGCTTTTAAAAGCGTTCCAGCAATTCTGGAGAGAGAACGCCGGCGTCTATCTAAAAGGTGGCGACTACCTGGAGGCGGTGCCGCATCTAGTGCTGCAGGCCTATCTCCAGCGGGTGGTGAACGGCGGGGCGCTTATCGCCCGCGAGATGGCGGTGGGCCGGGGCCGGGTGGATCTCTGCGTGCAGTATGCGGGAAAGTCTTACCCGGTGGAGTTGAAGCTGGCCGGCCGCGGGGCAAGGAATCGGGGGCTGGAACAGACGGCGGGGTATATGGACGCCTTCGGGGCGAAGGAAGGGTGGCTGGTTATTTTCGACCGCGGTACAAAGAAGTCCTGGACGAGGAAGATCGCTTGGTCCACGGAAAAGCTGGCGGGCGGCAGAACCATCCATGTCGTCGGGTGTTGAGGTTGGAGCGCCTTATGGCGGCCTTTAAAATCCGCTTTTCTCCCGAAAATAAACGCGCGAGGGGAGCGGACCAAGCTTAAAAAACCCCCCGGCCGGAACCGGGAGGTTTGAATTGAAACGGTCAAGCGCCCAGGGCGATCAAAGAGGCCGGCAATTGGTGGCTTCGGGTCCCTTGCGTCCCTGGGCCGGCTCAAACTCGACTTTTTGGCCGTCCTTGAGGGTCTTGAATCCGTCCATTTTGATGTTGGAATGATGGATGAAAAGATCCTGTCCCCCGTCGTCCGGAACGATGAACCCGTAACCCTTTTGATCGCTGAACCACTTCACTGTTCCCGTAGCCACTACACACCTCCATTCACAGCCTCCCGCCGAAGCGGGCAATTCGTCCTGCCCGGTTTGATAAAGGCAGCCGCACCCGGGCTGTACGACCCCCTTCCTAATCCTTTATTAAACTCCCGGGCGGGCCCCGTGTCAAATATAATTATTGTTTCCACTTTTTTTTGGCGGCGGCGGGAAGCCGGGCCGGCTTGCGATTCCGCCGGGAAACGCCTCCCGGCCCGGAAAAGGCGCCGGCCTGGCCGGCCCGGGGGAATTTGCGGCTTGCGCCGCCGGCGGCTTGCCATACAATACGGCTTCCCCGCTTCGCCCGTCCGGCCGCCTCCCGGGGGCGGAAACGCCCCCGGACGCGGGGATTGTTCGACCCGCGGACGGGCGAAGCGGGGATTCGGGCCTTGGATCGCGTGAAGAAATAACGTTTCCCTTGGGGCGCGGCGGTTTATCGCCGGCATGGCGCTTCCCCGCCGAAGCTGTAAACTTTATTTCCGCGCCCTTGCGGATCGCTATTCGGGGGATGGCATGTCACGCCGTTTCGGCTTGCCTCTGTCAATCTGGCCGGCGCTGATTTTCCTGGCGGGCGGCTGTTCGCCCAGCGTGATCTGCCAGATCGAGACCACCATCCTCCCCGACTACAGCTGTCGGCGCTCGCTCCGCCTCGAGATCCGCCCGAGCCCCCGCTTTCCCCAACAGCGCCCGCGGCTGGCCGATTATTTCCAGTTTCCCCCGGCCGAACTGTATGAAACCTACGCCGTCCGCCAGGACGGCGCCCATTTCGAGGGCGTCTTCCCCGGCTATGAGCGCATACCCTCCGACCTGGTCCGCAAGATTCCCGGCGCGGCCAGCCAGGCCGGGAACCTCTTTTCCTTCCGGGTGATGGACCTGGTCCTGTTCGTCCTGGCCGATTTCGACGAGACCATCGTCGACGTGGTGGCCGGCGAGGAGGACGGGCAGGCCGCCCTGGCGGAAATCATCCGGCTCTGCGTTCCCGAGGTGATGGCGGTCTTGAACGCCAGGTACGGGGCCAAGCGCGATCTCTCGCGCCTGGACGCCTGGCTCGGCCACGATCTTCCGGCCAAGGCCGCCCGGCTCTACGACGGCGCCTGGCGCATCCACGCCGCCAAGCGGAGCGGGGTCACCTCGCCCGGGGAGGAATACGAATACTACCTTTTCCTCCAGGCCGAGGCGAGGCGGGAGGGCCTGGAGCTGGCCCCGCCGGAAACCCCGGGCCTGCGGGAGGAAAACCTCCGCCGGCTTAGGGATTACGGAATCCGCCTGGCCGACCGCCTGTGTCCGCCCCGGCCCGGGGCGTCCCCCGGTCCGGGCGGCGGCGACTTCTCCGGCGCCTCCCTGAACGAACTGGCGGCGGCGGTGCAGAAGGCGGTGATCGCCCGGCACGGTTCAATCAACGCCTTCATCGGCAAGCTGGCCGCCCTGGCCCCCCGGGCTTTCGGCGCCTATCTCCTGGGCTCCGCCATGCCTTTCCTGATGCTCCCGGAGGCCAGCTACCGCTATCGCCTCCGCCTGCCCGGCCGGGTCATCCAGACCAACGGGGTGCGGGAAATCAACGACGAACTGGTGTGGAGCTTCCACGACCGCGATTTGGCCTTCACCGGCCAGTCCCTGTGGGCCCGCAGCATCATGATCCGGGAGGCGGCCGGCGCGGCCCTGGGCGTCAGGGGCTTTCCGGCCAGCCTGGCCGACGTGGATCGGCTTTTCGGACTGTGCCTGACCCCGGCCGGCGAACCCCGGGGGAACCTGCTCGCCGCCCTGGCCCGGTCGGTGGAGATCCGCGACATTTCCCCGCTGGAGGCCCTGGCGCGGGACCGGTCGTCCCCCGACGCGGCGGCGGCCGGGGGGGTGATGGAACTCCTCCGGCGCTTCCGCCCGGAAGCCGGGGCGGAAGCGCCGGAAGCCCCTAGCGCTCCGTAAGGGTCTGCCCAAAAATAACTTATACATGTTTAGACAAGGAACCGAGTCGCGGCAGTGAATTTTCGCCCGTGGTTGGGCGAAAATTCGCGAGAGCGGCGTTGGTGACGCGGTATAAACTTGTATAAGTTATTTTTGGACGAGCCCTAAGGGCGCGGAAACGGGCCGCCTTTTCCTTATTTTGGCGGGGGCGGCGTTCTTTGGCCATTCCCGTTCCCGGCGCGCGGCGGAGCCTTTCCGCCGCCGGCCGCCGATCGGCCATGCACCAATTCCTCGAGGTTGCGGTTGGCCTCCAGCAAACGCCGCGACTCGTCCTCGATGTCGCGGGCGCCGGCTTTCATCCTCTCGGCGTTTTCCGCGTTCCGCCGCGTCGCCCGGTCAATTTGCGCGATGGCGGCGTTGACCTGATCGACGCCCTGGCTCTGCTCGTTGATCGCGGTGGCGATTTCCCCGAACAGCCGGCCGACATTCCGCGCGCTCTCCTCGATCCCTTGAAACACGCCGCCCAGACGATTGCTTATTTCCCCGCCGTGCCGAACCCGATCCACCGTGCCTTCGATAAGGCCGGTGGTCTCCCGCGCCGCCTGGGCGGAACGCTGCGCCAGACCGCGCACTCGTCCGCCACCACGGCGAAACCCTTGCCCGCCTCGCCGGCGCGGGCCGCCTCCACCGCCGCGTTCAAGGCGAGAAGATTGGTCTGGAAGGCGATTCCCTCGATGGTCTTGATGATGCGGCCGATCTTCCCGGCCGAATCGTCAATCCCGGCCATGGCGGAACCCATGTCCCTCACCGCCACGGCGCCTTCGCCGATGCGGCTCACCACCTGGCCGGTCTCGTTATTGGTCGCGGCCACATTGTCGGCGTTCCGCTTGGACATGGAGGCGACCCGTTCCAGCGCGCCCGAAGTCTCCTCGATGCCGGCCGCTTGTTCGGTCGACATCCTGGCGAGCTCGTCGCTCGCCCCGGAAATGACCGAAACCCGATCGTCAAGCCGGGCGGCCGCCGCCGACAGGAGCGACACCGCCCGCTCCACCGCCTTGGAGACGCTCCTGACGACGAGGTACGAGGCGGCGATTCCCAGCCCCGCGACCAGGGCCATGCAAATGGCCAAAAGGACGAGCGTCCGCGCCACTTCCGCCGCCGAATCGCTTGTCGCCTTCCGGATGCCGTCCTCGCCGCTCTTCGCCATGGCGGCGGACAGGTTCAGGATGTTGGTGAAGGCGACGAGGCGCTCGGCGCCCATGTTCGCCATTTCGCCGCCGAGCCGGGCGGCGTCCCGGATATTCCGTTCCATGGCGGCGATGTTGTCGCGCGCCGCCTGGACGAGAGGGATGTTTTTTTGCTGCCTAGTGTCCTTGACCAACGCATCCATTTTATCGGCCAGTATTCGCATTTCGCCGATCAGTTCCCCGACCGGCGCGCTGTCCTGGCGCAGCAGCGCGTCCCACAGGCGCTTGAGAACGAAAACCACCCCGCTCTCCAGCTCGTCAATCTCCCGGAAGCGCTGTTGGCGGCGAATCATCAGATCGGCCGTTTGCCTGTTCGGATCGGCGTGGTAACGCTCGGTCTCGGGCTTCAGGTCGTCGTTGAAACTGCGCCGCAAATCGGCGAAGGCCTCGGCCATGGCCGCTTCGCCGGCCCTGATGCCTTGCCGGATCGCGGCATTTTGCCGGGCGACGCCGTCGATGGCGGCGCACAACTCGGCGTATTTGCGGACGCTGGGATCCAGTTCGGCGACATATTCCCCGAGTTTCGCCAGTTGGGTCTGGGCGCGGTTCAAATCCCCCAGCCTGCCCATGAGGCCGTTCAGGGAATCGAGGCGGGCGGCGCCGGCCTGGTAGTCGTTCGGGTTGAGCGAGGTGAAATAGGCGCGCATGTGATAGCCCGCCATCGCTATTTCGTATCTGATGTTGCCGGCCAGAATCACCTCGGGCGTATACTCGTCGGAAAGGTGGACGACGTTGCCGCTTAACGAGCGCATGGCCAACAGGCTGATGACGCCCTGGACGATGGCCAGGATTATAATCGGGGCGAATCCCAAATACAGTTTTCCGGAAAGTCTCACTTGAATCCCCTATTTTTGGGCGAGCCCTTGTTTCCGGGCCCCGGGCCGTCCCCGTCCGGCCCGGCCCCCGCGCCGCAGGATCTGGTACTGGAAGCTGTCCACCAGCGCCTGGCAGGAGGCGTCCAGAATGTTTTCCGACACCCCGATGGTGCCCCAGCCCTCGCGTCCCTCCCGCGACTGGATTACCACCCTGACCCGGGCGGCGGAGCCGGCCTGGGCGTTGACGATGTGGACCCGGTAGTCGGTGAGCCGGAGCGCCCCGACGAAGCCGAAGGCCGGGATCAGGGCCTTGCGGAGGGCCAGGTCCAGGGCGGACACCGGCCCGTGCGGGCCTTCCGAGACGGTGTGGAACTCCTCCTCCCCCACCCGCAGCTTGACCGAGGCCTCGGAAAGCCGGAGACCGCCGAGCCTTTCCTCCGAGGAGGCGCGGAAGGACAGCAGCCGGAAGGGCGGCTGGTGGCGGCCGAGCAGGCGGAGAATAAGGAGTTCCAGCGAGGCGTCGGCGTTTTCGAAGGCGTAGCCGTCGTTTTCCAGCCGCCGGATGGCCTCCAGCGCCTCCCGCTGGCGCCGGGGGTTCCTGGCCAGGGCGGGGAAGCGGGAGAGGAGGCTGGCGCGGCCCGACAATTCGGAAATGAGGACGCGGCGGCGGTTGCCGACCGCCTCCGGCCGGAAGGTCTCGTAGGCGCCGGGGCTCCTGGCCATGCCGGCCGCGTGCAGCCCCCCCTTGTGGGCGAAGGCGCTGGCCCCGACGAAGGGCTGGAAGTCGCGCCGGGGAAGATTGGCCAGCTCATAGGCGAACCGGCTGAGGTCGGTCAGCTTGCGCAGGTTCCGGGCGCCCAGGCAGCGCCGGCCCCGCCCCAGTTCGAGGACCGGGAGGACCGAGCAGAGATCGGCGTTGCCGGCCCGTTCGCCGAACCCGTTGAGGGAACCCTGGACCATGCCGGCCCCGCGCAGGACCGCCTCCACCGAATTGGCCGCCGCCATGCCGGAATCGTTGTGGCAGTGGATGCCGATCAGGCGGCCGGGGAAGCGGCGGCAAACCCCGGCGACGGCCTCGCCCGCCTCCCCCGGAAGGGCGCCGCCGTTGGTGTCGCAGAGCACCGCCGCGTCGGCGCCGGCCCGGAAGGCGGCTTCCAGGGCGGCCAGGGCGTATTCGGGGTCGCTCCGCCAGCCGTCGAAGAAATGCTCGGCGTCGAAAAACACCTCGGCCAGCCGGCGCTTGAGAAAGGCGATCGAGGAGGAGATCATGGCGAGGTTCTCCTCCCGGGTGGTCCGGAGCACCTCCCGCACGTGGAGATCCCAGGCCTTGCCGACCACCCCGGCGGCGTCGGCCCCCGATTCGGCCAGCAGCCGCAGGTTGGGGTCGGAGGCGGCCCGGACCCCCACCCGGCGGGTGGCCCCGAAGGCCGCGAGCCGGGCCCGGAGGCGGCCGGTCCGGCGCACGGCGGCGAAGAATTCGCTGTCCTTGGGGTTGGAGCCGGGCCAGCCGCCCTCGATGTAATGTACCCCCAGCCGGTCCAGCGCCCCGGCCAGCCGCAGCTTGTCGTCCAGGCTGAAATTTATCCCCTCCCCCTGGGCGCCGTCGCGCAGGGTGGTGTCGTAGACGAGAACCGGCTGGCGGCCCGGCATGGGACGAGTCCTCAACCCGGCGGCGGCCGGTCGTGCCGGCCCAGGTATTCCCGGGCCGCCTCCAGGGCGGGATGGCTGACCTCGCCGGCGAGGTTGACGAATTCCCCCAGGTGGGTCAGGACGAACAGGCTGTTCCTGGCCGTCGGCTCCTTCAGGTAGAAATCGGCCAATTGCAGGTTGACCTCCGCCAGGAGCTGGCGGTTGGAGGGGTTGTCCGGGGACACGGCCCGGAGCAGGCCGTGGAGGATGTCCTCGCATTCCCGCACCCGGCGGCTCCGGCGGCGGGCCAGGGCCAGCCGAAGGGAGGCGGCGTGATTGTCGGGGGCCTCGCGCAGGACGTCCTGGAAGGCGTTGATGGCGTTGGCCCATTGCCCGCGGTCGAATTCGCAATAGCCCATGTAGAGGCGGGCGGCCAGCACCAGGGAGCGGTTTTCCGGGTTTTCCCGGCGCAACTCCTGGCCGTTCCTCCAAACGCGGCTGAACTTGGCGTAGGCGGCGCCGGGATCGCCCAGCCCATGGTAGTGGACGCGGCCCAGGTTGAAAAGGATTTGGGGGTCGTCGGGGGCCAGGCGTTCGGCCGTTTCCAGCTTTTCCAGCCCCCCCTTCCAATCCTTCTGGTACAGCAGGGTCTGGCCCCAGAGGAGCCAGGCTTCGGCCAGCCCCTCGTCGTAGACGGCGGCGTCCCGGGCGTTGGCGGCGGCCCGGGGATAGTTGTTCTGGTCGGAATAGGCCAGGGCTATCCAGTAGTAGGCCTCGGCGCTGTCCGGCCGGAGGCGGAGGGCCGACTTGAATTTGGCGATGGCGCGGCTGATTTCCTCCCTCCCGCCCCGCCGCAGCAGGCCGATGCCCTCGTTCAGATCGGCCTGGTACTTCGCCTCCTCCTCCAATTCCGGGGCGGCGGCCGGGGCCGGGCCGGGGGCGAGGGCG